>CAVBFV010000077.1:0-11312 GCA_963594575.1 Lachnospiraceae bacterium
TTTCGAAGTTGAGTGCGATAGAATATGAAAATGGCGAAATTTCGTATGTAGAATATGTGAATGCCATCGAGGAAACCATCGATGTTCTGATGAAGCATGCCGATGCGATTAATGAATACAACCAGGCAGTAATCGCCATCCAGCGTCTTACGGGCATGATGTAAGCTATTCAGAAAGGGGTGACCAGGTTCCATTTTTCAGGCTCCAAATTTCACCTCTTTCTTATTCTACAACGCTTATTTACCATAATACCGGTTATAATAAAATAGTGATTATATTTGCACTCGAAATCAGTTACTTAGTGTTTCTGATAAAGATTATTTATGTTAAATTAAATTTTTTGGCTTATGCAAACTAAGTTATTTCATTCGTTTATGTCTTCTATGCTCTATAACCTTTCGGCTATTCAGCGTTCCTTTGAGGAAGCAGATAAGTTTCCAGCTGATTCTGTTTTGTCGAAGTCTCTCGAGTCTTTAGCTGGTCAGGTTGAAAATCTTCGTATGGCACTTGTTGATGGATTTGAAAAGAAAAAACATTTTTAAGCAGTTTCTCCGTTGTGTGATTTCGTATACAGATATTCAGTCTGTCCGTGTCCTTCATTACGCTGTTTCAGTAGATTTTGTTGATGAGTTCGTCCAGATGATTAAAGATACATTTGTTCATCCCCAGATTACGTTTACTGATATTATTTATTCTTTTGATTCAAGAGATTATTTCCAACTTATATAGATATGAAAAAAGACATTTTAAAAATTATTATTAAGGTGCTCATTTATGCCTTAGGTTTGATTGGTTCTTATCTTGGCATTTCTGCCCTTACTTCGTGCTCCTCTTCTAGAGCCGTACAGTTCCATGGTCGTGGTACAGTCCTCATTCAGGATACCACTTTTGTGGAACATTCTAGTGATTATTTCCGTAACTTCAAATATAGGTATTAATGATTCAGTCTTTCGTCAAGTGTTTTAGCCCTTTGGTTTTGCGAGACCCTCGAGGTTATCCATATCTAGTTCCTTGCGGTAAATGTTTCGCTTGTCAAAATAATAAGCGTTCTTCTCTCTCACTTAAATTGCGTCTTGAGGAATATTCATCTAAGTTTTGTTATTTTCTCACACTTACTTATGATGATGAGCACATTCCCTTGTTCTCTATTGGTCGAGATACTTGCGCTACAGAATTTTTACGTATTTATCCCTATTCTGAGCGTTTGCGCAATGATTCACTTATCTCTGATTTCTGTTCAGACTTTTATGAGTTTGATGATGATTTCGTTGATCATATGGATTATTACTCTAATTTTGTGATTAATTACGAACGTATGTTTCACAAGTCTTGCGTTTATGGTCACGGATTGTACGCTCTTTTATATTATCGAGATATTCAGTTATTTTTGAAACGTTTAAGAAAACATATTTTTAAGTTTTATGGAGAAAAAATTCGTTTTTACATTATTGGAGAGTATGGATCTAAGTCTCTGCGTCCGCATTGGCATTGTTTACTGTTCTTCAACTCGTCTTCACTTAGTCAGGCATTCGAGGATTGCGTCAACGTTGGCACAACTTCAAGACCGTGCTCATGTCCTCGCTTTTTACGTCCGTTTTGGCAGTTTGGTATTTGTGATTCGAAACGTACGAACGGAGAGGCTTACAACTACGTTTCTTCGTATGTTAACCAGTCTGCTAATTTTCCCAAGTTGCTTGTATTACTTTCTAATCAAAAAGCCTATCACTCTATCCGGCTTGGTCAGATTTTACCAGAAGAAAGTTTTGTCTCAGCTATCCAAAAAGGTGACTTTTCGTTTTTTGAGCGACAATTCTACCTCGATACGTTTGGCGTTGCAAACCCTTATTCCGTCTGGCGGTCGTATTACTCTCGATTCTTCCCAAAGTTTACCTGCTCAAGTCAGCTTACTTTTGAGCAAACATATAGAGTACTTACGTGCTACGAAACATTAAGAGATTTGTTTGATACTGATTCTGTTGGTGTTATTTGCAGACGTTTATTTTATCATTATCATTTTGGTTATCCTGATTACCATGATATATTTGATTATTTGCGTTTTGCTTATTATGCTGTCCTACATTCTACGGATATGTCTCTTTTTAGTGCTTTGAGGTCTTGTGTCTCAGCTAGTCGTACATTTCTTCGTGCTGCAGCTAAGTGTGGTCTTACTCCTACTGCTTATTTCCGTAAATATTTGGATTTTTACAGTTATTTAGACCTTTCTCATTTGCGTTCACATTTTGATAATTGTATTGCGTCTCCTGAGTATTGTACCAATTATTATAACATTTATCAGTTACGACATATTAATGGTACCTATATTTATGGCTCTGATTCTGAGTTTTCACGTTTCCGCGTCTCAGAACAGATTCGTTTTGAACGTTCTATTAAACATCGTGACCAGATTGCTTTATTGAATATTAATACTAATTTGTAAATTTATGGCTAATCGTTCTAACATTATGGGTTTGCATGGTTTGAAAAACAAGCCTTCTCGCAATTCCTTTGACCTTTCGCATCGTAACATGTTTACGGCTAAGGTTGGAGAACTCTTGCCTTGTTTCGTCCAGGAGCTCAACCCTGGCGATTCCGTTAAGGTTACTAGTTCTTATTTTACTCGTACTGCTCCATTGCAGTCAAATGCGTTTACACGTCTTCGTGAAAATGTGCAGTATTTCTTTGTGCCTTATAGTGCGCTCTGGAAATACTTTGATTCTCAGGTTCTTAACATGACTAAGAATGCAAATGGCGGTGATATTTCTCGCATTGCTTCTTCTCTTGTCGGCAATCAGAAAGTAACCACCCAAATGCCTTGTGTCAATTATAAGACACTCCATGCTTATTTGCTCAAGTTCATTAACCGTACTTCTGTTGGTTCAGATGGTACTGTTGGTTCAGAGTTTAACCGTGGTTGTTATCGCCATGCTGAATCTGCTAAGTTACTTCAACTTCTTGGCTATGGTAATTTCCCCGAGCAGTTTGCCAATTTTAAGGTTAAAAATGATAAGAATAATCAGTCTGGTCTGAACTTTAAGGATGTTACATATAAAAATAGTCCTTATCTTTCTATCTTCCGTCTGTTGGCTTATCATAAAATTTGTAATGACCACTATCTTTATAGACAGTGGCAGCCTTACAATGCTTCTTTGTGTAATGTTGATTATCTTACGCCTAACACTTCGTCATTGCTCAATATTGATGATGCGTTGTTGTCGATTCCAGATGACCCGATTAAGTCGGATAAGTTGAATTTGCTTGACATGCGTTTCTCTAATCTTCCTTTGGATTATTTTACGGGTGTTTTGCCTACGTCTCAGTTTGGTTCTGAGTCTGTCGTTAATCTTAATTTAGGTAATGCATCAGGCTCTGCTGTTCTTAATGGTACCACTGGTAAAGATTCTGGTCGTTGGAAAGTTTCTTCTGGTGATTGGGAAATGGAACAGCCTGTTTTGTCTTCTGCTCATGGGAATCTTAAACTTAAAAATTCTCTTGGTGCTTTTATATCTCATGATCATTCTTTTTCTGGTTCTGCTCAAATTAATACTTCACTTTCCGGTGAAATGAGTGTAATTGCTTTGCGTAATGCTCTTGCTGCTCAGAAGTATAAGGAGATTCAGCTTGCAAATGATGTGGATTTTCAGTCTCAAGTTGAAGCACATTTTGGCATTAAACCTGATGAGAAAAATGAAAATTCTTTGTTCATTGGTGGTTCTTCTAGTATGATTAATATCAATGAGCAGATTAATCAAAATCTTTCTGGTGATAATAAGGCTACATATGGTGCTGCACCTCAGGGTTCTGGTTCTGCTTCTATCAAGTTCACCGCTAAAACTTATGGTGTAGTTCTTGGCATTTATCGTTGTACTCCCGTTCTCGATTTTGCTCACCTTGGTATTGACCGTACTCTGTTTAAGACTGATGCAAGTGATTTCGTAATTCCTGAGATGGATAGTATTGGTATGCAACAGACATTCCGTTGTGAAGTTGCTGCTCCAGCTCCATTTAATGATGAGTTTCAAGCTTTCAGAGTCGGTGACGGTACACCTCCTGATATGTCCGAAACTTATGGTTATGCTCCTCGTTATTCCGAGTTTAAGACTTCGTTTGACCGGTACAACGGTGCTTTTTGTCATTCGTTGAAATCTTGGGTAACCGGTATTAATTTTGATGCAATCCAGAATAATATTTGGAATACTTGGGCTGGTATAAATGCACCTAACATGTTTGCGTGCCGTCCTGATATTGTGAAGAATCTTTTTGTAGTTTCTTCTACTAATAATGCTGATGATGACCAACTTTACGTTGGTATGGTTAATATGTGTTATGCGACCAGAAATCTTAGTCGCTTTGGTTTACCTTATTCAAATTAGTTGTTATGGATATTTCTTTAAGTGACGTTTTGCAGTATGTCCCACCAATCGGTGAAGAACTGCAACATCAAACAGTTGATAAAGATACTGTTTGTCTTCATTCTGACGTGTACATTCTTACTCGTCTTAGTGATTTGAAAATTTCCCAGAATATGGTTGATATTATTACTAATCGTCTTCAGGAAGTCAAGGATACTATGCCTGATAATCTCCGTCAGTCTTTCGATAAATTGAATGATTTTGAGATGATGGATTTGACCGACTCACGCTATCAGCAATGGTTGAGTGATAAGGTCGAGAAGACTAAAGACTTTATGTCTCAGCTTGATTCTGAGGTTAAAAAGGCAAAAGATTCTGAGGATATGGACAAACTCAAAAAAGCCAACTTGGCTTTGCGTGATTTCGTACTCCGTCTTGGTTCTCCTGATGTTGTTAATGATGAGTAATTGCCTATGATTAACTTTATATTTCGTGACGTTGGCAGCGGTTCTCCGCTGTCACGTCCTTTTAAGTCTTCCGCTCTCGGTGCTGCTGCTATTGCTGGTGCTGGCTCTTTGATTGGTGGTCTCTTTAGTTCTCATGGTTCTCGTGACGCTGCTCGTTATCAGTTACAAGCCGCTCGAGAAACTAACCAAACTAATAGAGATATTGCTGAACAAAATAACAAGTTCAATGAGCGTATGTGGAATTTGCAGAATGAGTACAATACACCTGTAATGCAACGTGCACGTCTCGAAGCTGCTGGCCTTAATCCTTATCTTATGATGGATGGCGGTTCAGCTGGTGTTGCTGAAGCTGCTCCCACTGCCGATACATCAGGCACACAAGTTGCGCCCGATATTGGCTCTACCATTGCTGGCGGTTATCAAGCTATGGGCAATAGTATTTCTGCTGCTGCTAGCCAAATCGCTCAGATGGCTTATCAGAATGATTTGCAACAAGCCAATGTTAATAAGACTAATGCTGAAGCTAAGAATGCTGATTTGCAAAATCAGTATGATAGCTTGCGTAATGATTTTGCAACTGCGCAGTTTTTAGTTGATTTGCGTCTCAAGCAGAAACAAGGCGATATTTCTGAGTTTGAAGCTAACTATTTGCGTGATTCTATGCAAGATAGACTTGACGCTGTCAAGTTTCAAAACTCCGTTTCAGGTTCTCAGGCTTCTTATTATAGCCAGATGGCTGGTCTTACTGATGTTCAACGTCAAATTGCACAAACTAATCTTGATTGGTTACCTCAGGAAAAACAAGCTGGTCTTGCTGCTACATTGCAGAATATCCGTACTATGGTTTCTGAGATGGGTTTAAATTATGCTCAAGCTAAAAACGCTTTTGCGATGGCTGCTCTCAATTATGCTAATGAAGCTGGTTTGCGTATTGATAATCGTTTAAAAGATAGTACCTTTGATTTGGCTGTTATGTTGGCTAAGAACTCTGTTAATTCTGAGTATTGGAACCAGAAGAATTCTAAACTTAATTATATTATCGGTAATCAGGGTTACGGTGATTCTCATACTCCGCTTAATCGTTTTTGGCGCTGGTCTGGTGCTTCTCCTGCTGCTGCTGGTGGTGCTATTGGTTATACTCTTGGTAAAGGTAAAGGTAGATTAAACGCTCCCAAAAAAGTTAAAGGCTTTCGATAATAATTTGTTTGTTTCTCCGTTATCTTAATATGGAAACATCAAAATTATTACGTTTATTCCTTAAATTAGGAATATTTTATTATGTTCTGAGCATTATTTATATGCTTTTATCTTGTGTAAATCCTTATTATTAATCATTTGCGCGTGTGCGATTTAACGTACGCGCGCATTTATTTTATTTATATGTGCGAGTTTCCGCTGAAGGAAACGACAACCCAGCCGTGAAAACTCATTCCGCTACATACAATACCTATGAAAAACACTAGCCTCTTTGTTTCTTTCTGGGCAATGCCAGAAAGAAAGCCGTCGGCAGACCCCACGGAGTGTAAACGCGCTCGCTTCCGCGCGCTAGGCGGAAGTCAGGTTATAGGGCTGAAAGCCCTAATCCCCAGTTTTCGTTAGTTCTCTTAGCGCAACATAATAGACGTTGCGACATCAGAAAATTCTGCGTACGCAAATTTTCCATGTCGTGACGTTTATTATGTTGTGCGCTCGGCGAAGCAGAAAAAGGACAATAATTTAGTCGTCTGAATTGCGACGAAGGAGCTTTTCAGACGTCTAAATTATGTTCTTTTTCACATTTCCGTTTGTCGAACACTCAAGCTGGTAAGGCTGGCGAAGCCAGCAAAAACGCAAAAGCGAGTAAATTTCCTCGCTTTCTCCTACCCCTTGTTCATATATAGCAAAAGTGACACAACCATAATTTGGTGTTGTGGTAGTTTACGCACTTTTGTGCTTATATGCTATCTAGAGTTTACATTTCACGTGAAACATTGTGAAAGTAATATAAAATTCGTTACCATAATACCGGTTAGAATTAAAAAGAGGAAAGAAAAAAGAAGGTATAAACACGCCCTGTTACACACGACATGCAGGTTCCTGCAGTTTACACCTGCGCCAAACAACATAATTTTGATAAACCACCAAGAAAAAGCCCCCAAAAACTTTGCTTATTTGGCGGAAGATTGAGGAACGGGTGAAGGATATAGTGAAGATACACAGCTTTTAATATTAAATAACGTGAATTTTTCACGAATTATAAATTTTCGTTTTGCAATTCTAATTTTTTATCGTATATTTGCACCAAAATAAAAAAGAACAGCTATGATACAGGAATTTCAAATACAAAACTTCTTCAGCATCAGGGAAAGGCAAACGCTAAGTTTCCTTCCTACTTATGATGACAAGATGAGAAACCAATACCTTTACGAAGTGGCAGAAGGTGTTGAACTCCTCAAGATTGGTATCGTGTATGGTAGCAACGCCAGCGGCAAAACCACCCTGCTCGATGCCCTCGCATTCTTCCGCCGTACCATGCTCGACAAGCCGGAAAACAAGAATATGGGTATGGGATATGTTCCCTTTCTCCTGGATAATCACAGCCGCAAGGAACACTCATTCATGAAGATGACCTTCTGGCTCAACCGGGAAAAATACATCCTAAGCCTGGAATTCGACGAAAAGCGAATCTACGAGGAAACGCTGATGGTTTATACAAGTTCACGCCCTACCAAGCTATACAGCCGCAGCTATCAGCTGGAAACAGACCACTCGGAAGTCACTTTTGGCAGTAAATCGGGCATCAACAAAGCCACCCAGCGTGCCATCGCAGGCAATACTACCAATAACTGCACGGTTATGGCAGCCTTCGGACAATCGAATGCAGCTACATCACGGCTGAATATCGTGGCTGAATTCTTCTATTCGGGAATGCAAGATACGCTTAGCCCGCGTGACACCCTGACATTTAATGTGAAGGACGAATTGCGCCATGACAAGGAGGGCAAAAAGAAGCGCTTCCTGTTACAGATGCTGAAAGCGAGCGACTTCAACATAACCAACCTTTCGCTCGATGAGCGCGAAGAGAGTATCACTCCGGAAATGGAGAAAACCATCAAGAGTGCTCCTATCCCAGAGGAGGCTAAGGTAGAAATGCTTCGCCGTGGCACACTTAAGCATGATGAAATACTCTTTCAGCATACAGGCGACGGTGGCGAATATACTTTACACGAGCGTCTGGAATCGGCAGGTACCCATAGATTTCTGGGCATGTCGGTGGTGCTTTATTATGTGCTTCACCACAACAACTTCATCCCTATAGACGAGGTGGAAACGAGCATCCATTATGAGCTTCTCTCCTACTTCATCAAGTTGTTTCTTGCCAACAGCGAGGGTTCTAGCCAGTTGCTAATGACCACCCACGACATCAATCTGCTGAACGAAGATTACATTCGCCGGGATGTAGTATGGTTTACAGACAAGAGCCATGAAGGTGCCACCCAGCTGAAGCGTCTCAGTTCGCTAGGTCTACACAAGACGATGAATCCATATCATGCCTACAAGCAAGGCAAACTGGTGGATTTACCATTCCTTGGAAGTATTTATCTGGATAAGGAGGATTAGAGTATAACGGAAAATCAGATTTGAAATCCATTTCAAAAGCTACAGGTCTGAAAGTTTCAAGAGCACGAGATTATCTCAAAATGCTCGTTGATAAAGGTCTGCTAGAAGTGGAGGGAAATTATAAAAATAAATTATATAAACAAAAGAAAATCCCTAAAATATGACAACAGACCAAAAAGAAAAATGCCGTAAGGCTTATTACCATACTGATATCGAGCCTACACTAGACCGACTAAATCAGATTAAGGAAATAGTATCTAATTTTGAAAAGGATGGAGCAAATCGCCTCACTTGTGCACTCGAAATGAAGCACAAGGACCTAGACGAAATAGAACAACTTTCAGTATTCATAGCCCAAGCCCGCGACAAGATGGAAAAAGAACTGGAACGACTGAAAAAGTTTGAACCCACTTTCAACAATCAATTTGCCACAGACCATAACAACTACTACAATTCTGTAAGCGAAGTTCTTAGACATATCAGAAGCCACTTGTCTCCTCTGAAAATCATCCTCAAGAAATTCTGCCCGAGAAAACATCCTTCGGCTCAAGAATGTGAGACCTACAAGATTTCGCCCAAATCGGTAATCGATGCTTCATTACTTGGAGACGAAGTTTACCAGCCAGATTTGTTTGAACTGGAAAGCTTTCCGCCAGCAGTACAGGGGCTGTATAACGAGATGATTAAATTCTTCAAGGCAGAAAAGGAATGTATGGATATCTGTGCAGAAATTCTACAAGAAGAACTGGCTATACGCAAGGATCCTATCAAGAGCAAATGCATATTGGATAAATACAGACAGAAAGCATACAAACGTATGGAAAATACGATTATGCTCATATCTGAAGATGCGATAGAGTATCTCAAAGCAACAACTCCCGCTTACCAGGCATACCAGCAATATGCTTCGGAAGAAGGATTTGCACAAGGAGAATTCCACAAGCAGAACTGTGCCTCGATGGATCATCTATGCCTTATTGAAGCTAAGACCGAAAATGAGGATATTACCATTAAAGAGAAGGTGCTTTGGGGCAATAATCCAAAAACCATTAAGAAAATTAGGTACGTAATAAGCCACTTCGACGAACTGCTGCCAACTGATTTCAAGCATAAACTGATGGGAATGTATGAATATATTTTCTGCCAATGGGCCTTGCCTGAAAATGTGAAGCAGGCAGTAGAATACTTCATCGAGCATTATAATGGAAACTACACTCCTGTAAAATATGCAGCAGTAAACAAGCATAGCCCGGAATATAACAAGAACTCCGAGATGGTAAAAGATTTTGTATCAGGAATCAATGTGATTTTTGCAAATAGCAATAATGCTGACCTGATGGATTTTAGTGCTTAAAAAGTAGATTTAATTATGGGCGAAATGACTCGAAACTCATAAAAAGTGTATCAGATTAATGGCTGATACACTTTTTTTTGTTTGTTTTTCAAATGGTAATCTACTTTCCAAGAAAAACAGATTTACTTTTTGAGAAAAGTAGATTCCCAGTAACCTCCTAATCTATTTTTCTGTTTCTTATAATCTACTTTGCTTACTTATAATCTACTTTTTAACTTAAGCAAACATTTATATTTCAAGAAATGTAAATATTATTCCGTTCACTTCTATCTACTTTTTTTCTTGGTTTTCTCTCCCAAAATCCCGACCTTTGCAGCACCAAACCACATCAGACCTGGGCAAGCGCAGACCGAAGCCTGTTTCGAATTTGGCTGATGCGGAATGGAGGTCCCCTCTCATCGAAACGGAGGGTATAACCGGAAAGAAGACAGTTATGTCTAAAAAGATTTTCTACCCAAACACAGAATTGGGTATCGACCTCAAGTTGATGACAAAGGAGCCAGGGCGCATGGCCGTTGGCGAGTATCTGGATGGAGCCATTACCCACGATGAAGAAGACCACTTCACCTTTGTGCAGAATGACCAGGAGAAGAAACTGCAGAAGGTGGTGCAGAGAAATCCGCACGTGTATGAAGGAAAGTACATCAACGTGAACCGCAAGAAAGACGGTACGCTCTACCCTACCTTCAACCGCCCGCAGTTCACGGAGAGCTTCACCTTCCAGGACTTCTGCCAGGGAGCCGCCAACGAGCTGCGAATCATTAGCGGCAAAAGTGATGACAGATAAACGGAGTTGAGGCTTTCTAGAGGAAATGGGGACTTCGGGGGTGCCGGTAACAGGATTATCCCTACCCTCATTTCCTCTTCAAAGCAGTCTCAAATCTCAGTCTCAGTTAGGATAAATGTCACAATCCAACTTCAAACCCGCTTCTTGAGTCTTTATAACTTATTGATTATTAATTAGTTATATATAATATATATAGGAAGCGAGACCATAAAAAAAACAACTGAGACTCTGAGACTGAGACTGCAAGCAAGAAAAAATGAACATGAAATTTGATTTAACTCTCTAAAAAGCAATGGATTATAATATTTTTAGCAACATCGCTCCGGCGATGCCAAAACCCAGCAAGGGTACTGAATTTGTAAAATTTGCCATCTCTCAGGCATCAAAAGACATGCAGGAAGTGCTCATTCCGATGGCTATTCCGGCATTAGCAGCTCATCTCACAGACGTAAGATTCATGTATTCCGACAACAAATATTACGAAATGTGCGGGCAAATGGGTCATCTGATAGGTCCGTCGGGTATCGGAAAGGCACAGTTGGGTCATCTTGTAGAGGCCATCATGAGACCTTTCAGAAAGCATGATGAGACTGAGTTCAAGAAACTGGTTGACTGGCAGCGACAGATGAAAACCAAGGGCGCCAACAAGGAAAAACCAGAGCGTCCGGACGTGAGTTTCTGGTTTCCACCTTCTGATGTCACCAATCCTGCCTTCATCCAGAACGCTATGGCTTGCGAACAGCTGGGCGGAAGAA
>CAVBFV010000078.1:0-11255 GCA_963594575.1 Lachnospiraceae bacterium
TTGTCAAACTGCTGGATCTTATCGCCCAGATAGAAGTTGAGGCTGAAGAAATGCAGCATATCTACCGACATATAAGAATAGAGTTTGCTGGTATCAAACTTCTTCTCGATAACCGGCGCCAGATGCTTATCTGCCTTCGTGTTGAGCACAGGTGGCTGCAGACTGGAGTCGAGCATCAGGAAGAGCCCCACAATGGTGGCAAGAGTATATGAAACAATATTGCCTGAATTCTTCTTCTTGAGTGCCCGGAAGATGAGGTAAACTCCCTCCAAAGTGATAACCATAAAGATGCTGCATGGGATGAGCAAATCGTTGCTTTCGAGCGCATGGAGCATGGCGATGTTATCTACGGCATGCTTACCGTGGAAGATGCTTTCTGGCACCCATCCCTTTTTTACCACCAGCATGGCGATATTGAGAATCAGGGTTATCGTAGCAATCACTCCGGCATAAACCTTCAAGGCTCCCATCTTCTCCTTCATCATCCACACGATGTATTCGGCGATGAGATAGGCCATGAACGGATAGCATGGCAGCAGATAGACGCTGCGCTTGCTCTTAGGGATGCAGTAGAAGAAGAGCACCAGAAGGAAGGCGAGCCAGGTGAACACCTGCAGCGGAGTAGCCTTCTTCGCATTCTCCAGGAATCGGGTCTTCGAGAACTTCTTCCATGGCAGGATGAAGAGCGAGAACAATAATAATAAGGTGTAAGGCAACCAGCCCATTACAAGCGTAAGCAGATTGTACCACGCCGGGTTCTCATGCGATTCGTATGCCATCTTACCCATGAATCGGTCGATGTTCTCTTCCTTCACCAGTCGCAGGAACTCGTCGCCACCTTGCAGATAGGCGGCATAGTACCAGCAAAATGGGATGATGAGCGAGAGTAGGGCGGTTAGAGCCATGCGCCATACGATGCCCCAGAAGTTCTCGCGCTGGGTAAGCATGAATACGCCCATCACGAAGCAAGGCAGGATGATGCCCACAGGACCCTTGGTCAGCGTTGCACCGCTCATGCAGAGGATGGCGAGCCAAGGCAGCTGGTGCTTTCCCTTCTCCCACCAGCGGTAGAGCAGATACATGGCTCCCACCATGAAGGCGGAGTTCACCATATCCACACGGCAGTTCATTCCGGCACGGTGCACCTCGAAGGCGGTGAGTGTGAGGATGGCTGCGATGAGGCTGGTTTGTGTATCCTTGCGCTTGGCATAGAATACGAAGCCGCCGATGGTCATCAAAACCAGCGATACGGCGGATGGAAGACGTGAGGTATATTCATTCACGTGGCCGGCGATGAGGCTGAAGAAGGCGATGCACCAGTGAAAGAAAGGTGGCTTGTAAGGGATGTCGCCACCATTGTTGATGGGCAGAATCCAATTGCCGTGTTCCAGCATGGTGTAGGCAACCACAGCTTCGCGAGGTTCTCCCTTGGTATTGAAATCAGAGAGTCCGAGGAATGGAATCATCATCACGATAGCCAGGATGATGATGAGCCATAGGGCTTTGTTGTACTTGATGTTCATGTCTTATCGAAGTCTTATTATGTTATTTTGGCTGCAAAGTTACATATAATTATTTGTTTATAGACAGAATAAGGCAGAAAATTTTGCTTTTATTGGGATATAATTATTAACTTTGCACCCGATTTCTAAAGTAGAATAAAGATGAAACGATATTTTAAGGCTTTGGGGTATCTCCTTTCGGTGCATGTATTGGCATTGCTGGTGATGACTCTTTTCAGATTGGTGGAATTCATCGCCCTGCATGGCATGATAGTAGATGCAGAGGCGAGTAGGGTGATGGCGTTTGTCAAGGGTGTATGGTTTGACAATGTCATTGCTTGTTATATTTCGGTATTGCCTGTGGCTGTGCTCCTGATAGCAGCCAGCCTGGGGTGGTGTCATCGCCGTTTGCTGCGTGGCATCAACATCTGGTATGCGGCATGGTTTGCCATCGCCTTCATGCCTTCGGCAGCCAATACTCCTTATTTCCAGTATTTCTTCAAGAACATCAATTCCAGCATCTTCGGGTGGTTCGGCTATGTGGCCACCACATCGGGCATGCTCCTGCAGGAGTCTTCCTATTGGCTCTATATCGCCCTCTATTTCGTGTTCACGGGGGCGTTTATCTATGTGCTCGTCCGCTTGCGCCGCTATTTCGAGGGGCTTTTCCTGTTGCCAAAGGACAATATGCACCTGGTGTTGGTGGTAAGCCGTTTCCTCATTTCTGCGGTGATGATAGGTGCCTGCCTTTTCGGCATCCGTGGCAGAATGGGCTATAATCCTATCAAGGTGAGCCAGGCTTACTATTGCGAGGATTCCTTCCTCAACCAGCTCGGCATCAATCCGGCATTCAATCTCCTTACTTCTGCGCTCGACGATATGCGCAAGGAGAACAAGGAGTTGCATCTCATGCCATACGCTGAGGCTATAACGAATACCCGCCAGTGGCTGGGTATCACGGGAAAGGTGGATAGCACGAATATTCTGAAGCGTGAGGTGGTGAACGATTCCCTGGTGATGAAGGTGGGGCATTCGCTTGCGAAGAATGCAAATACTTCTCCTGCAAAGAAAAATCATCCTAACGTAGTGGTGATACTGATGGAGTCGATGTCGGCAAACCTGCTGGGCACTTTCGGCAATCAGCAGCCGCTCACCCCAACGCTCGATTCGCTCTATCATCATTCCCTGGCGTTCACCCACTTTTATAGTGCCGGCATCCATACCAACCATGGCATGACGGCTACGCTCTACAGCTTCCCTGCTCTCATGTTCCGCAACCTGATGAAGGGAACGGTAACTCCACACCGCAAGGGTATCGCCACGGTGTTGAAGAAGTATGGCTACGAGAACATGTTCTTCATGACTCACGAGGCACAGTATGACAACATGAAGGCTTTCTTCCAGACCAATGGCTACGATGACATCTTCTCTCAGGAGAACTATCCTAAGAGCGAGGTGGTGAATAGCTTTGGTGTGAGCGACCATTTCGAGATGGGCTATGCCCTCAACACCATCAACCAGAAGGCAAAGACGGGCAAGCCTTTCATGGCTACCATCCTCACCGTGAGCAATCATCCGCCATATATCATTCCTGATTTCTTCAAGCCGAAGACCAAGGAGAAGGAAACGCAGATTGTGGAGTATGCCGACTGGGCGATAGGCGACTTTCTGAAGAAGGCAAGCCGGGAGCCTTGGTATAAGAACACGATATTCGTGATTCAGGCAGACCATGGCAAGCTGGTGGGTAAGAGCGAGGGCGAGTTGCCTCAGTCTTACAATCATATTCCGCTCATCATCTTTGGTCCTGGTGTTCCGCAGCAGCAGTATGCGGGCTTGGGCATGCAGGTGGATGTAATGCCTACGCTTTTCGGCTTGATGAATCTGAATTATGAGTACGAGGGCTTCGGCGTGGATCTGCTGAAGCAGCAGCGCCCGATGGTATTCTATTCGGCAGATAATCAGATTGTGGCAAGAGACCATCAGCGTTGCTTCGTCTATAATCCGTCGATGAACCGCAGTTTCTGCTATGATGTGTTGCCGAATGGCAATCTGAAGGAAACCAAGCAGGAGTCTAAGTTCCAGGATTTGAAGAACTATGTGTTCTCGAATATCCAGGCTGCGGAGTATATTGAGCGACATCAGCAATAAAAAACAGTAATCCCCCACCACGCTTTGGCTGCGTGATGGGGGATTTACTGTTTCTGATGGAGATAAAATATAAAGTTTCATAAATTATACCCTAGGGTATAATACCTTTGGGTATAATTTTGTAACTTTGCAGAGAATCAAGACTTTAAGTATATGAACAAGATACCATTCGAATATGGTTCTATCGCTGAAAATGAATATTTCATTGATAGAATCGAAGATAGAAGAGACCTCAAGACTTTTCTTGGAGGAGGCATCAACGTGATGCTGATTTCTCCAAGAAGATGGGGCAAGTCTTCACTTGTCAAAGCTGCAATGGAAGAGTTGAAGCAAGAGCAGAAGGATGTGAGAGTATGCTATCTGGATGCCTTCAAGATTTTCTCTGAGGAAGAGTTCTACAACAAGTTTGCAAGTGCAATACTCCAGGGAGTCTCTTCCACTATGGAAAAGAGATGGGCCGACATCGTAAAGTTCGTCCAATCCATATCTCCAAGCCTTACCATCAATAGCGACCCGGTGAATGCCGTAGAAGTAAATCTAAACTTCAAACCTTTGAAGGAAAGTGCCGAGGACATTCTCAATCTACCTGAAAAGATTGCCAAGGCAAAAGGCATCCATGTCATCGTGTGCATTGATGAGTTCCAACAATTGGCAAATCTGCCAGACTGGAAGCGCCTGGAAGGAACCATGCGTTCGGTATGGCAGGGACAACACAGTACTACCTACTGTCTCTATGGCAGTAAACGCCACATGATGATGGATATATTCGGCAACTCGAAGAATCCATTCTATCGTTTTGGACAGATGATGACATTGAAAAAGATAGCCAAGGAATACTGGAAGCCTTTCATCCACGACAGTTTCTACAATCACGGCAAGTCTATCAGCGATGATATGATAGAGCGAATCTGCAATGCCGTGCAATGCCACTCTTGGTACATGCAGCAATTCTGCTTTCTCATCTGGACACGTACGGCAACAGAGGTGACAGAGGAAATCTATCAGTCACAGCTCACCAAGCTCCTGGATACCAATGCCGATATGTTCATTACCGATATTGATGGCATGCCTGCCTCTCAGATAGCATTCCTGCGTGCCGTCTGCATGGGGGAGACTCATTTCAATGCCCAACAGGTAGTAGCAGAATATGGACTCGGTGCTCCACGCACCATCACCAAGAACAAAAAGACTCTTGTAGAAAGAGACTTCATAGAGAAATCGGGCGATGGTTTCAAAATGGTTGACCCCGTCTTCGAACTGTGGTTCAAACGAGAATACTGCAACATATTACCTCAATAAAATATAGAAAAACTATATAAACAGAAATCCCCCACCACGCTTTGGCTGCGTGATGGGGGATTAACTGTTTCAGGAGATTCAAGATGCTTTATGCCGAGAGGGTAAGCTTCTGCCAGATCTCGGTGTCGCCACCTTTCAGCTTCTTGCAGAGACCACGCTTGGTCCAACGGCTTATCATCTTACGGATGGTCTCACGACTGGCTCCGTCGCCACGCTCACGGCTGGCATCGAAGAGGGTGAACTGCTCTGGGAGCTGGGCGAAGAGCAGGGTGTTACGAGACTTATAGACAGGGATAGCCTCGTTGTCCTGCTGCTGCTTGTCGAGACGCAAGCCAAACATCTCCATCTGCATGGCGAGCACGTAGTCGGCCACAGCCTTGGCAAAACGGATGCAGGCATCTGTCTCCTCTCCGGTCTGCTCCAGGATGTGGAAGATGACGCCACAACGGAAGCCGATGACGGCGGAACGGCGACGGTACACATCCATCACGCGATCGGCATTCGCCAGGGCAAGCTGTCTCTTCGCTTCGAGCCACTGGCAGAACTCCTCGCACATACGAGGCAGCTCCATCACGCCGTGACTACGTTCAAGGAGAGTTACTGCCTTGAGGATGTTGGCCTGCTCCTCCTCGGTATAGCCGTGGTGTTGGCTGAGGGGTGCGAAGGATGTATCTGGCATCTTGGCGAGCATCATTCTAGAAGAAGATCCATCCTCGATGTTGTCATCGGTGAAGAACTTCTGGAAGATGTTCTGGGTGCAGCAGCCGGAGAAGTTGAGCTGGGCGTGGGTTACGCCGCTGGTGGCTGTGATGTAGTCCTGACCCACCTCGCTCTGGTCGAACGCCTTACGGAAGTAGTCGCCGAACACCTTCCATACGCTCTTCATCGAACCGAGCTCCTCGCTGAACATATACATGGTGTGGCCGTCTGCACAGAGCTGACGACGCATCAGAGCCGACTTCGAGATAGTATCGCCAATGTGACGGATGCAAGGCTTCGGGTCTACTACGCCCTTCTTGCCCTTGTGCTGCTGGTACCAGGCTTCATCCTCACGGGGTTTCTCATCGTCCTTATCCATCTTCTTCGCCCAGATGTTCTCGATGCGGCGGCATACGCCCTTACCCGATGCCTGCTCGCCGATGATGATAGACATGAGTGCCATCGGAGTATCGCTGCCGTCGCAATACTTCGCCTTCAGACGGTCTGCGTAGGTTGCGGCAATAGGGAGGGCAGAGAAGAGGGCAGGCACGCGTGCCTCTGCGGCTACGCCAGAGAGCGAGTCGCGGAGTCCGAGTGGAAGCTGGTCTACGGGGAATTCGTAAAGTGGCTGTATACTTGCCTTAGCGGCTAAAAGGTTCTCTATGTTTCTTAAATTCTGATTCTCCATAATTATTTAATGTTTAAAAGTTAGCTTGTCGGAATATCCGATAAACGGGGGCAAAAATACGACTATCTTCTGTAACCGCCAAATTTGAGCGTGTGATAAGGCCCGAAATTCAGCAGCCATTTGGAGCAAATTGTGTTAAAAAATCTAAGTCATAGTTTTGTGGGTTGGAAAACATAGGTTCTTATGTGCTAAATCATAGTTTCTCGGGTGCCAGGTTATAGCTTCTCGGATAACAGGTTTTCGTCTCAATCCGTAACCCCCTTTTTCTTCTTCTTCCTTTCTCATAAAAAAATAACACGGACAAATTGAATTTGTCCGGACAAAATGTCCGGAGCGTCATAACGTATTGTTTTTCTGGTACTTATAAGCCTGCCGGACAACCATCCGGACAAATTCAATTTGTCCGTGTTTTAAAAATATTCCCGTTAAATTCTTTGGTGTCTTACCCGTAATCCATTGACTATTAGTCAATTCGTAATAAAAATGCTAGTTTTAAACAACTTTGTTTTAAACAACTTTGTTTAATTTGCTTTTTTTTGCTATCTTTGCAGAAGTTCTGTATCTGCTGCCAATGTAACCCGCCTCAAGAAGTCCTTGATGGTGAAAGATCTGATTACAATACCTGCTCCTAAGCATCTGGAAATGAGTGCCCCCATTTTGACGTTGTGGTTGAAGAGAAGAGTGTGGAAGGAATCATAAAAGGATAAAGCCCCTTCGGTATTCCGGGTATATGAAAACCTGGAATGCGGAAGGGGCTTTTGGGGAATTTACCTTTTCTTATTTAAAGAATCTGTTGAGCTGTTTGATGGCCTGGTCGAACTGCTTAGCTGGCAGCCGGTAGTTCTTTACAGGATTCATGTGGGCATCATAAACATCCAGGGCACCATCGGCAGTCTTCTCCAGAATGGTGTCGTTGTTGATGATGAAGGCATAGTTCAGATTGCTGCCTACTACATGCCATAGTCTAGGCGTCTTATCTGTCATCATTCTGCCCATCGAATAATCGGCAGGATAGTTCTTTCATAATTGATAGAATCCTTTCTAGACATTAATCCTTAGATTTTAACAGAGAAAAATACTTATCCAGAACCATCAGCGAGATGATATCCTCACGCTGCTTATCCTTGAATTGCTCTACATATTCATGAGCGTGGTTGATGATAGCTTGCGCTTCATCAGGATGAGCAGTATAATAGTCCATCTTTTCCTCAAGATCAGAGAAATCAGGCTTTACTTCTATATAATGATAGTCTGGCTTCAGAGTTCCTTCCATAAACCAAGTTTCATAATATGGCTTAGGCATCACGGCGATGGAATTGGAAGACATAATCCATTTCAGATTGCTTGCCACGTCATTTCCCTCCAGCGCCATCACGTATTTGTATTTCAGATGGTCGTAGATGGAAATCTTTTCGCTCTTCCATTCTTGCTTAATCAGATCTATGGTTCCGATATCGAAGCGAGGATTTCCGAAAAACTTCTCTACAAATTGCACACGGATGTCCTTGCAGGCTATTTTCCCTCTGAAGATAGCCTGGGCTTTTTTTTCTGCAAACGAAAGCTTATCCTTCACGAAGATAAAATGGCGTACCTTGTCCATCTTGAGCAATACGGAGTTCTGGTTTTCTCCATGGATTGGGCGGCTTTTTACAATGGTAGGAATATCTTCCACATACGTGATGTCACCAGGGAGGAGATTCCATTTGTTATTGCCGTCAAAACAGCGGGCATATTCCAAAGTATCCAGATAATATACCTTCTGGCGGGTCATCGGCTGTTCTGCAACTTTAACAGCTTTCTTTTCCCATAAATCTTTGTTGAGAAGGATATTATCTTCTGTAAGCTTGTTGTAGTAGTTTACCCGGTTCAGGATATAATCGTAGTCTTTGCGTTTCTTGGCTTTGTCAAGTAAATGCTGCCCCCTCCATATCAAGATGCAGGCAGGTGTATACAGACGAGCATATTCTTTGATGTAATACCAGGGTTTGCTGTTTTTTCCGCTATGGAATTTATATTTCAATTTTTGAATATTCATAGGATTTCTTTTTGTTTATGAAAACGATGATGATGTTATTGGGTACAAAAATACGAAATATACTTTAATCTTGCAAGAAAATGGATAAAAAAAGTAAGTATCAATGAAGGAAGAAAGATAATCTTCCTAAAATTTGGCGTTTCTGATAGTTTTTCGTATCTTTGCAACCTATGAGATACTAGGAAGGTATCTTGTTAAAGAATATAAAAGAATTGTATGTTAGAAGTACGTGATAGATTAAACTTCGAGGATTATCTGGATTCACTCTTGAATAGCGTAGAGAGTGATGACTTGGAGTTTAAAAGTGCTGCCGGTGGATTTCCTGGTAGCTTTTGGGATACCTATTCAGCTTTCGCCAATAGCGAAGGAGGAGTTATCGTGCTTGGAGTTATAGAAAGAAAAGGTAAGTTCTATATAGATAATCTATCTGATGAACAGATAGAGAAATATACCAAGGACTTTTGGAATAATGTGAATAATCGAGCTACGGTTAGTTGCAACCTGTTAAAAACAGAAGATGTCGTGGTAGAAGATTACAATGGTCACAAACTTATGTTATTCTTTATTCCTCGTGCATCCAGAGAACAGCGTCCTGTTTATAGAACATCCCAGCCCTATAATGGTACTTTTAAGCGCAATCATGAAGGTGATTATAAATGTACGGAGCGAGAAGTGCAGCGTATGTTTTCAGATGCGAATGTTTCTAATCCCGCTGATAGCCGCATTTTGAGAAATTATTCATTGGATGATTTAGATATGGAGTCTGTTGCTCAATATCGGCAATTATTTAAGTTAGCCAAGCCAGATCATCCTTGGTCTGTTTTGTCTGATTTTGAATTTCTTAAAAAGATAGGTGCTTATCGTACTGATCGTGGAACGAAAGAAGAAGGTTTTACTGTGGCAGGAGTTTTGATGTTTGGTAAAGAAGATGCCATTACTGATAATGAATGTTGCCCCGACTTCTTTCCTGATTACCAAGAAAAGCTGTCAGATAATCCTGAGATACGATGGACCAATCGTATTTGTCCTGATGGAACTTGGGAGGCAAATTTATTCCAATTCTATCTTCGTGTTCTTCCAAGATTATCAGCGGTCTTGCCAAAACCTTTCATCTTGGAGGGCAATATTCGTCGTGATGAAACTCCTGCGCATGTGGCTGTTCGCGAAGCTCTGGTGAATTTTTGTATTCATACCGATTATTCGGAAAATGCAACAATGGTAGTGCGATTGTATAGCAATAAAATTGTTTTTACTAACCCGGGAACTCTGTTGGTTTCTAAAATGCAATATTATGGAGAAAGTGCTAGCGTATGTCGCAACAAGACTCTTCAAAAGATGTTTATGTTGATTGGCTCTGCTGAAAAAGCGGGAAGTGGAGTTGATAAGATATTGGCTGGTTGGCGATTTGCAAATTGGAGAGCACCTATGTTGAGAACATTGAGTCAGCCTGACTTAGTGGAACTCACAATGATGATGGAGTCGATGATGGATGAAGGAACAAAGGAAAGATTGGTTCTGATATTTGGAACAGAAGTTTTTTCTTTGGGACATGAACGCCTGTTGACTCTTAATGCAACTTGTACAGATGGATATATTACAAATGAGAGCTTAAGGGTTGTCCTTAACCAGCATAAGGCAGAAGTTGCCGATTTGTTGAAAGATATGTGTAAGCATAATTTGCTGGTTCAAGAGGGATATGGTAGAGGAACCAAGTATCGGTTGCCTATGACAGTTAAGGTTGCAAGTTCTGGCTCTAAGGTTGCAAGTTCTGGCTCTAAGGTTGCAAGTTCCGGTTCTAAGGTTGCAAGTTCCGGCTCTAAGGTTGCAAGTTCTCCTATGCCAAATTTGATAAAACAGAGGATGTCTTATTCTGAGCTCAAAGATAAGATATGTTCTTTTTGTTCAGATTGGGTAAGTGTCGATGAATTGGCAGAAGAACTTCGTAGGAAAAGAACATATTTGAGGAATAAAATAATTCCTAAGATGCTAGAAGATAATAGTTTGGAGATGCTATTCCCTGGTGTTCCTAACCATCCTAGGCAAAAATATAAAAGTACTGTAAACAAATGAAGATAAAGATAAACCCAAAATACGAAGAGATGAGAAGTTTCATCGAACGCATCCCGGATGTGTTCGAGCAGGAGGGACGTGTGATTTACACGGGGCGCAATCTCATTAAGGTGATGGAGGCTCCTGATGGAACCATTATTAATGTAAAGCGCTATCACGTGCCAAAGGGACCCAACAGTCTGATTTATTCCTTAGGCATCAGAAAGCCTAAGGGAGAGCGTGCCTTCGAATATCCGATGATATTAGAGAAGAAAGGCATCGGAACCCCTATACCTATTGCCCTTATCGAAGAGCGTAATGCCATCGGGCTTTTGGGATATACCTATCTCATCACCTTGCAGTGTGACAACCTGCATACGCTTTACGAAGTGGGCGATGCTGCACCAGGAACCTACGAAAAACTGGCTAAGGCGCTGGCGCATTTCGCTGCTGATATGCATAACAAGAAAATCCTGCATAAGGATTTTACGCCAGGCAACGTATTGTGGAAACAGGATGATGAAGGCTTCCATTTCATTATCGTGGATATCAACCGCATGAAGTTTGGAGAAATCAGCATCAAGGAAGGTCTCTGTAATCTCCGAAAGTTCTGGGGACCAAAGGAGTTTATCCGAATCCTGGTTTCGGAATACGCCAAGGTAAGAGATTGCAACGTGGATGAGGCTGTGGATTATGTAATGAAGGAACGCGCCAAGTTCTGGACCCGCTATGGCAAGAAGCATCCTATTAAGTTTAAACTGGAATTATAGAATGTCTCATAAAAAATCCAAGTCTTACCTTCTTTTCTAAAGAGGAAGAAGGTAAGACTTGAAAC
>CAVBFV010000079.1:0-11230 GCA_963594575.1 Lachnospiraceae bacterium
ACGTTCGGACTTCTTGCCTGAAACGAGCTTGCCGAGTGCCTTGTTCTGACGATTCGCTTTGTCAATGGCGATTCCTTTCTGGACGAGTAGTTCTTCTAATGACTTTATACGTTCAATGAGTTCGTTGACCTGTGTAGTCAACGAACTCACCGTAGCATTAGCTTGCTGAAGCTGCTCATTTGCAAGCTGAAGCTGTTCCTTTAAAAGTACTATAATTTCGTCCTTTTTCATAGTGCAAAGGTACGAAAAAATATCGAGATATGCAAGGATTTTCAGATATTTATTTTTACTATCTTACTGATATACAACCTATTAAACGCAACCTTACACACCTACAGATTAAGCCGTTTTCTATATCTCATACTTTTCAGGCAAATTCCGCTCATGATGGCAGATAGCGTCTTGTACGGCATTTTGCATTGTTTGCTTTGGGGATCAAAGAATGGTAATTCAAAGGTTCCTCGCTCCAGTCGCTTCTGATACAGCAGGAAACCGTCGCCATCCCATTTGAGCATTTTTACCTGCTGGCGGTTCTTGGAGAAGAAGATGAATACCGCACCACCGAGTGGCGGCAGCTCCATCTCCGTCCTCACAATCTGGTACAGGCCATTTATGCCCATGTTCATTCGGACATATCGCTGGCAGACGTAATACTGGGTGTTTTCGTTTAATCCAAACATAGCAAGTCCTCCTTCTCGTAAAGTTTCATCAGATGCATGACTGATTTGGCACTACCTTTCTTGATGGTGACTATCGTTCCATTGGGAAAGGTTAAGGTTATGCCGAAAAGATAATTTTCCGGGCAGACGGAATCGGATGGCATTTCCATGGGAAGGAACATCATCCCAGTGTCCTTGGCTGTTGCTTCGGAACATTCCTTACGGGCTTCGGCCTGAAGCAGACGAATCTGCTGTTTGGCTAACCTAACAGAATAACCTTTTTCTGACATCCATCTATGCATCGAGCGATGGCTTACATGCCGTTCCTTTAAAAAAGGAATCAAACTGGCTTTTGGATTATGATTCAAATGAATCTGGAAGGCATTCCATGCCCTCTCATAACGTTCTGTTGCTCTCATAATTTCGTTGCTTTTAAAATTATGGTGCAAAGGTAAGAACTTTTACGATAAAGGGCAAGGTATAAATGCGGAGCCGTTTACCACCTATTACCACTTTTGGCATAAAATCAGCAAAATAACGGTGTTTTTGAGGGATTTGCTACGTCCCGACGCAGCAAAAGTTACGTCCGGACGTAGTAAAAGATACGTCGTGACGTAATTTCAGTGCGGGAATTCAATGGCAAGAAGTATATAAATAAATCCCAGAATCGCTCTTCCAAGCGGTTCTGGGATTTATTGTATCTGATAGTTTGTTTACCACTTAAAGAGGTGAGGAACAAATTCCTTGAAACAGCGGCGCCAGGTGAGCCACTCATGATGAGTGCCTGGTGATACGTAAACATCGAGCTTGATGCCCAGATCCTTCAACTGCTGTGCCATCTTCTCGGTACCGAAGTTCTCTTCCGAACCGCAGCCCATAAACATATAATGAATGTTCTTGTTGTATTTCTCTGCATCGGCAAAAACTCCATTGAAACAGGTCTTTACATCTACGCCAAAGAGAGCACCGCTAAAGGTTCCAAGGGCAGAGAACTTGTCCATGTGAGGCAATACCGTGTTGAATGTCTGGCAACCGCCCCATGACAAGCCAGCCATCGCACGATGCTCGCGGTCGGTATAAGTGCGGAATGTCTTGTCAACCATCGGAATCAGATCCTTGATAATCACATCATAGAAAGAAGCTCCATAGTGGCTGCGCTCTTCATCTACATTCTTGCCTGGACGGGCAACGAAAGGCTTCTTTACATCGCCACTCTCCATGACTACAATCATAGGCTCAGCCTTGCCTTCTGCTATCAGGTTGTCCATGATGTGCTGCATCATTCCCTGCTTGCTCCAGCCCGTCTCGTCTTCGCCCATGCCATGCTGCAGATAGAGCACAGGATAGCGCTTGGTGGTGTTGGTTTCATATTCGGCAGGGGTGTAAATCATGGCGCGGCGGAACTGCTTCTGAGAGGCTGCATAGTAAGATACTGAGCGAACCTGACCGTGGGCTACGCCCTGCTGAGGGCGATAGTAGTTGCCTTCTGCTCCTTCTGGAACTTCCAGACCGCCTGCTTCACGGCAGCAGCCGAAGTAGGTTTCGCTGGCAGGGTCAACAACCTGCACGCCATCTACATTCAGAAAATAGTAGTGGAATCCTACTACCAGCGGATCGCTCACGCCGTACCAGTCGCCATCCAAATCCTTTTTCATCTCATATTGCTTGCCGCAGATGTCGAAGATTACTTTCTTTGCCTCAGGAGCATGGAGCTTTACATAAGCTCTGCGGTCCTTATCTACACGCGGATAGTTGCTGTCTGGAATGATTCCCTGCAGGGCGAGCATCATGTTTGCATAGCGCTTGCCCATGGTGCGGTAGCTTTCTGCGATGAAGTGTAGACCGTCGCCACGCTGTGGACAGCCCTTTGAAGAAATGACGTGGGCTGTAGGAATGGTCTTGGCAATATCATCAACGATGGCGATATGTGCCCAGCATTTTCCGCCCATATCCTTCTGTACGGTTTCGCCTACGAGCAGAGGTACGTCTTCTGCCTTCAGATTCAAATCCTTCAAGATGTCGTTATAAACAGTCTTTACTCGGTTAGGCCAGTTGGCATCGCCGTTGTTGGTTTCGCCCTGATGTAAGAGGATGCCCTTGATAACACCCTGCTTCTTGGCTATTTTTGCCAGTTCTATCAGTCGGGCGTATGGATTTCCGTTGTACTGGGATGCAAAGTTCTTCATCCAGTCGGGTTGTTTCTTGAGATAAGCCTTATAGGTACGTTTATCGAAGAGGTCGATACTGGCTCCGCCCACGGCTACGGTGATGGTTCCCACCTTGATGCTGTCTGGCAGATTATCCACCATCTTTCTTCCGAAATAGTCAACAGGAGTCAGTCCGGTAGAGGGTCTTGCCTGTGGTGGCACAGCGGTGTGCCATTGTCCCTTCTTCCATCCCGCCTTTTTATCATCCACGGCATACATAGCCTGGAATCTCGGGTTCACACCCGTTCGGTCGATGTCTTCGATAGCCGCATTTCCTTCCATGTTCGACTGTCCGAAGCAGAGATAAATCTGAAAATTAGGATCAGGCTTTTCCTGAACCTTACTGCCCGTTTCCTGTGCCATCATAGGTAGGCACGCCATCGCGAGCATCGATGCTAAGATTGATAATCTATTCATAGTTTATATTTAATTAAATTATTAGATTGATTTTCATCTTCTGTTCTGTTTGCAAAGTTATGAAAAGATTTCCATACGTGCTTTGTCTCATATATCAATAACTTTTCCCTTTGTTATATAATAAGGTGATTCTTTTTTCTCAGGTCTCAGAATATGTTTCATTTTGTTTCTTTTGGGGTAGATGTTATATGTGATAAAGTATTTGTTACTTGAGATAAAATGCGTTTTAATGTTTTTGTCTATTTTTGCGACGTGTTTCAGCATCCTTAATGAAATTTTAGAGAATTTAGGATGTATATATAATAATGTAATATTAAACAACTGACTAGTAAAGTAAAACTATTAATCTATTTTTAAGATGAAGAATTTAAAAATGATTGAAAAGCCGTTTGTTTTGCTATTCCTGCTCTGTTTGCTTCCTTTGGGAGTTTCGGCTCAGAGCATAGTGAAAGGTATAGTGACTGATCCAAGTGGAGAACCTGTGATTGGTGCTACTGTTAAAGTAGAAGGTAGCAAACTGGGTGTTGTTACCGACTTGGATGGTAAGTTTAGCGTTGATGCTGCACCTGATGCAACATTGACAATTACCTATGTGGGTATGGAGCCTAAGACCGTGAAAGCTGAGGCTGGTAAAACACTTTCCATTACCTTGAAGGATGATTCTAAAGTTCTTAATGATGTCGTTGTCATCGGTTATGGCGTTCAGAAGAAGAGCGACCTGACTGGTGCAGTTGCATCTATCAAGAGCGATGACATCAAGGGTTTGTCTGCTACCGATGCCGGTGCTGCCCTCCAGGGTAAGGCTGCCGGTGTACAGATTATCAACTCGGGTGGTCCGGGTGAGGCTGCCGATATCCGTATTCGTGGTTATTCTTCTAATAGTGGTAATATCGGTCCGTTGCTCATTGTCGATGGTCTGAAGGTGGATAATATCCAGTACCTGGATCCATCTATGATCGAGAGCATGGAGGTATTGAAGGATGCCGCTTCTGCTGCCATCTATGGTGCGCAGGCGGGTAATGGTGTCGTTATCATTACTACCAAGACGGGTGCAGCCAATGGCGGTAAGGCTCAGATTTCTTACAGCAGCAAGTTCACCATCCAGTCTTTGGGAAAGAGGGCTGAAATCTTTGATGCTCCTGAGTATATTGAGTATCATAAGTACTTGGGTGATATTGATGATGCCTTGCTCCAGAAAAACGGTTATAATGGACAGAATACCAACTGGTATGACGAGGTATTTGAGAATTCCTTGGCTCACCAGCATAGTCTCACCGTGCAGGCAAGCAATGGCAAGGGCCGTTTCCTCGCCAGCTTGAATATCCTGAACAATGATGGTATCGTTAAAGGTAGCAAGGATACTTATAAGCGTTTCACTGGTCAGATCAATGCCGATTATGATGTTTACAAGTGGTTGAACATTACTACCAATACATCTTTTGAAAAGTGGAAGACCAAAGGCGTGACCAAGGGTTATGGTTCATTGCTGAACTCTGTGGTTTCTATCGATCCTTTGACTCCAGCTTATATCAGTAATGTGGAGGATTTGGCTCCTGGCATGAAGGCAAAGGTAGAAGCCGGTGGCCCTGTTCCAAGAGATCCAAGCCATAACAATGACTACTATGGTACTTCTAAATATGTAGAAGATGCTACTGGTAACCCTCTCTATCAGCGCGACCGTCATGATACATGGAATTCTGGTATCAATGTACGTGGTACCGTTGCTGCCAATATCAAGCCATTCAAGGGCTTTACATTTACTTCTCGCTTAGGTTATCGTATCACTCAGAGTAACTATCATAACTACGAGACTCCATATTGGTTAACATCTATGGCACATAGTGAAAACTATACCATTGAAGCGAATACCAATAATGGTTTGTACTATCAGTGGGAGAACTTTGCCAACTATTTGACAACAATCGGCAAGCACACTATTGGTGCCATGGCAGGTATGTCGTTTACCAAGAATCATTGGGATAACAGTTCCATCAGTTCTACAGGAGGTAACATACTCACATCTTATGAGCCAAACTTCCATTACATCAACTACTTGTTGGCTGATGCAACCAAGAATGTAGGTAACGCTCCTTCAGATGCAACAGAGTTATCTTACTTTGGCCGTGTATCTTACAGCTATGACAACCGTTACTTCATGCAGGTTAACTTCCGTCGTGATGCTTTCGATACATCAAAACTTTCAAAGAAGGCACGTTGGGGTAATTTCCCATCAGTTTCAGCAGGATGGGCTATCAGCAATGAGAAGTTCTTCAAGGACAATATAAGCCGTGATGCCATTTCTTTCTTGAAACTTCGTGGTTCTTGGGGTCAGAATGGTAACGTCAATATCTTGAGCGATTATCGTTATGCTTCTACCATAGCTCTTAATCAGAGTTTCTATCAGTATAATCCTTCTATCGGAGATGGTAAGCTGACTTTAGGTTCTAAGCCTTCCGGACTTGCTAACCCAGACTTGAAGTGGGAAACTTCAGAGCAGGTTGACCTTGGACTTGATGCGCGATTCCTTAACGACCGTTTAACTTTGGGCTTAGACTGGTATCGTAAGACAACCAAGGACCTCTTGATTGAAATCGCTCCTATTCCAGAGATTGGTGTAAACAAGAGAGTTGTCAATACAGGTAAGGTACTTAACTCTGGTCTTGATTTCGAGTTGGGTTGGAGAGATCACATCAAGGACTTTAAGTATAGTGTGACCGTAAATGGTTCAACTCTGAAGAATGAGGTGAAGGAGGTTTCTAACCTTGTAAGCCGTTTGACCGAAGTAGGTATCGATGGATTCAATAACCAGCTTAAGCCTACATTCGAGGCTGGCCATCAGGTATGGTATTTCCGTGGTTACAAGTATGCAGGTGTAGCCGAAGATGGTAGCGCTCTCTATTATAATAAGAATGGCGAAACAACTTCAGCTCCAACCGATGAAGATAAGCAGGATTTGGGCTCAGGTATTCCTAAGTTTACTTATGGTATTACTCTTAATGCAGAATATAAGGGCTTTGACCTCACCGTATTTGGAACAGGCTCTGCTGGCAACAAGATTTACAACTTGATGGTTTCTGCAGACCGTCCGTTGATCAATGGAATTGATACCTACTGGAAGGATTCTTGGAGAGCAGACCGCACCAATGCTAAATATCCTGATATGAAAAAGGTTTCTACAGACTGGAAGTTCTTCAGTTCTGATGCAGCTGTGTTCAGTGGCTCGTATTTCAAGATCAAGCAGATTCAGTTGGGCTATACATTGCCAAAGGCTATCTCTAGCGTGGCAGGTATCAGCAATCTTCGTGTATATTGCTCACTGGATGATTTCTTCACCATCACCAAGTATCCTGGTGCTGATCCGGAGACTGCTTCTATCAACAGTGGTGCCTCTCGTGGTTTTGATAATGGTACTTATCCAACTTCCAAGAAGGTGGTATTTGGTATCAATGTAACATTCTAACCTTTAATATTCAAAAACAATGAAGAAAATATTATTTTCAACAATATTGGCTCTTGCTGCTACAGGAACAATGACGCTCACTACATCTTGTGAGGATCAGCTTGACATTGAGCAGAAGGGTGTAATACTTACCGAGAACTTCTATAAGACCGATGCTGATGCAGAGGCGGCCCTCGTTGCTGCATACGAAAGCTTTATGTGTAATGTGATGGGACGTAACCACGATGGTGGTGGCCCAGGTATTTATACTCCATTGAAACTGATAGTCAATGAGTGTGGAGACGATGTGTTGGCAGCAGGTTCCAACTCTGGTGATAATACGTTTGGTATCATGCTCAATCAGTTCTATTATGATGCTGAGGCTGAGGTGCCAAAGTTTATGTACACAGGCCTCTATCACTCTGTATATGACTGTAACCTTGTACTCGATCACTTTGCCAACGCTACTACCGCTGTGCAGAAACGTTGTGCCGCAGAGGCTCGTGTGCTTCGTGCTTATGATTATTTCCTGTTGACTAATCTTTGGGGTACTCCACCATTGGTAACTCATGTTCTGGATGCTTCTGCACAGCCTTTTAATTGTGATAAGGATCCTGAGCATCCTATGGATCACCAACAGTTGATAGAGTGGATTGCGCAGGAATGTGAGAATGCTGCCAACGATTTGGATGAGCGTAAAAGTAAGGATGACAAGGATGGAGCAGTGAAGGTAACCAAGGGCTTTGCATGGGCTCTTGCCGGAAAGGCTTACCTTTTCGCCAAGCAGTATGACAAGGCTAAAATTGCCCTTAAAAAGGTTATAGACTCGGAGAAGTATGATCTTGTTCCTGGTGAGAAATATGCCGACAACTTCCATATCGAGGGTGATGCCAACGAGGAGAAGGTATTTGAAATCAACTTCGAGTATAATACAGGTAAGTCCAATTGGGCTGGTATGATTCAGCGTTCTAGCTGGATGGAGACCAACTATTGGGATTGGCGTGCTGATCACTTTGTGGTTTCTCCTAACAAGGTTTATTGTGGCGGCGTTGATGGCTGGGGTGGCCTTGGCGTGCCTCAGTGGTTTGGTGACGAGTTCTATAAAAATGATGGTGATCACTCTTATCGCTTGAATGCTACTTTAAAGCATATTGATGATGCGGTTTATCATATGCCTTACGGCAAGAAAGAAATCGATAATATGACTGACGAGCAGAAGAAAACCAGTGACAAGATTGGCATCAATGACCCTGTTCAGGGACTCTACGGCAACTCTACCTGGTTGGCGTTCAAGCAAATAATGAGAGCTCCTGATACTCAAGGCAAGAAATATGGTGATAACATTCGCTTGAATAATTATCTTGTCATGCGTTACGCTGAGGTTTTGCTCAATTATGCAGAGGCTTGTATTCAGACAGGCGATCTGGATGAAGCTAAGAAATATATCAATAAGATTCAGGAACGTGCTGGTTCCAAGACAGTCAGTGAAACTGTTGATATGGATGTGTTGATGAAAGAAAAGTCATATGAACTTTGGCTTGAAGGCTGTCGTTGGTTCGATATCATGCGATGGAATGATACAAAGGCCAAGGAGCGTTTGACTAAGGCTGGTACAGTCGTGCCACATTTGTTTGATAAGGTTTTCAGAGCTCCAAAGGCAGACGACCAGGATGTAACTTGGGAGCATGGATCAGAAGCAAACAGCCGTTTCTATACGACTAACACTCCTGAGACTAATTTCAAGGTAGGTTTCAAGGAGGGCAAGCATGAGTTCTTCCCTTATCCACAGACCGTGTTGGATAAGAACCCTAACCTGAAGCAGAATCCTGGTTGGTAATCATGAAGTTGTTTTGTTAATATAGTGTTTTTAGTTTAAAGAACTATAGATTGTTTGACAATTAGGGGGTGTTTTGAAAAAAAGCACTCCCTTTTTTCTTCTTTAAAGGAATTTACGTATGAAAACATGGATGTGTGCCTTGATGCTGGCGTTATCGACAGGAGCTTCGGCCCAGAACCCGATTATCAGCGGACAGTATTCTGCTGATCCTACGGCTCGCGTATTCAACGGGAAGATGTATCTTTATCCTTCTCATGATATTCCGAGTCCTATCGAGAAACTGAAGGAATGGTTCTGCATGGCAGATTATCACGTTTTCTCTTCTTCCAATCTTACTGAGTGGCAGGATCATGGAGTCATCGTTTCGCAGGACAAAGTACCTTGGGTACAGGACGGTAGTTATACGATGTGGGCTCCTGACTGTGTAGAGAAAGACGGGAAATATTATTTCTATTTCCCTGCCGCTCCGAAAGGGGAGGAGAAGGGATTCGGAATAGGTGTGGCGGTTGCCGACCAGCCGGAAGGACCGTTTATGCCGATGTGGAAACCCATAGAGGGGGTTCATGGTATAGACCCTTGTGTGTTGATAGATAAGGACGGACAGGCTTATATCTACTGGGCTGGAGCTGGTTTGCACATGGCTAAGCTGAAACCAAACATGACGGAACTTGCCTCGGAACCCAAACTGGTAGAGGGATTGCCTGAGGGATTCAAGGAAGGACCATTTGCCTTCGAGCGTAACGGCAAATATTATTTCACCTTCCCTTGGGTACGTGAAAAGGATGGAACCGAAACGCTGGCTTATGCCATGGCTGACCATCCGATGGGACCTTTCACATTCAAGGGCATCATCATGGATGAGTCGCCTACGAAGTGCTGGACCAATCATCATAGCATCGTGGAATATCAGGGACAGTGGTATCTCTTCTATCATCATAATGATTATTCGCCTAAGTTCGACAAGAACCGCTCGGTGCGAATCGACTCTCTGAACTTCAATCCTGACGGAACGATACAGAAGGTGATACCTACGCTAAGAGGTGTGGGATTGACGAACGCTCGTTCGCATATTCAGATTGATCGCTATTCTGCGCTGCAAGGCAAGGGTATTGGTATTGATTATCTGGATAAGAACAACTGTTTTGCCGGATGGAAGACTCTCTTCTCTAAATCGAATACTGCCCTTATATATAATAAGGTGGATTTCGGTAATGAGAAGGTGGAAGAAATCACCGTTCGTGCCAAGTCTTCAAAGGGCGGTGTGCTCGTAGTCAGAGCCGATGGCAAGAAGGGTAATATCATCGCTAAGGTGAAGATTCCAAAGTCGGCTGGCTGGAAGAATATCCGTGCCCAGGTGCTCCATGCTCCTCTGGGCGTCCATGCTCTACATGTATCCTTGCAGAGTGGAGCCGACGTAGAGGTAGACTGGCTGGGCTTCGATGCGTTGCCTTGGGAAAAGGGTGCTTTCGAAACTCACCAGTATCGCAATCTCTTTGCCGAAATGGGCTATAAGCAGGCTGATATAGACAGGAAGGTGAACGAAGTGTTCAATGATGTATTCTACGGTAAGAACAAGGTCTATTTCGAAGTGGGCGATTCCATGGGATATGTCAGCGATATAAAGAACAATGATGTGAGAACCGAAGGTATGTCGTATGGAATGATGGCTGCCGTGCAGTTTGGCAAAAAGGACATCTTCGACCGCCTCTGGCGATGGAGCAAGAAATACATGCAGCATCAGGAAGGACCTTATAAGGGCTATTTTGCATGGAACTGCAAGACTGATGGAACGAGAAATGCGCAGGGAGCCGCATCGGATGGTGAACTCTATTTCGTAACTTCGCTCATCTTTGCATCCAACCGATGGGGCAATGATACAGGCATCAACTATCTGAAGGAAGCGCAGCATATTCTGGATTGCAGCATGCAGAAGGCGGGAATGGACCGCACAGCTCCGCTCATCAATCTCGAACATCAGCTCATCACCTTTACGCCCGATCATTGGGGCGGGAAGTTTACCGACCCTTCTTACCATCTCCCTGCCTTTTACGAGGTTTGGGCGAAATGGGCTAACGACGGACGGTCCCAGTTCTGGAAGGAGTGTGCTGAGAAAAGCCGTGAGTTCCTGCATAAGTGTATCAATGAGAAGACGGGCTTGAACCCGGACTATTGCAACTATGATGGCAGTCTGATGAAGACCGGTCAGTTGTTGGGTGATGCTTTCCGTTATGACTCATGGCGTGTTCCAATGAACATAGCGCTCGATTATTCCTGGGCTTGCAAGGATAAGGAGTGGCAGCAGAAATATGCCAATACGCTGCAGAACTTCCTGTATAGTAAGGGCATTGATTCTTTCCTGGACCAGTATAATGTAGATGGAACGATGGTAGAAGATATTCTGCCGGCAGGTACGGCTCCTAAGGCACTCCGCCATTCCATCGGTTTTGTTGCCACTTCGGCTGCGGCTTCATTGGTCAGCAATCATGTGAAGGGCAGGGAATTCGTCAGTCATTTCTGGAATGCCAAGCATGTGCCAGATAAAGAAGGCTTCTTCGATGGCTACTACGACGGACTGTTGCGTCTCTTCGCCTTCATGCATCTGAGTGGCCGTTATCAGATTATCGAACCTCAATAATAATGAATAGTCTATGTACAACATTTTCAATAAAAT
>CAVBFV010000080.1:0-11183 GCA_963594575.1 Lachnospiraceae bacterium
CGTAGTGCTTGCTCTGATAGAACTCCTTACCATCATAGATAAGAGCCTTCCAGCCGTTATGTGTAGCAGAGAGAGACTCGCGGAGAGTAGAAACTACATACTTGAAGCCGAACTCCTTCATCATGCCCTTGAAGATTCCGTAGTAACCCTCAGCATCAGTCTTACCGCCCTCTACGTCAGCATCTGGCTTGAAGCCCAGGCAGAGCTGAGCATCTTCCTCATTACCGATACAAACATCAACATACTTCATCAGAGGACGCATAACAGAGATAGCCTTCTCAGAAGTCCAGAGCTTCTTGCGGAAGTTGAGGTCAACAGAAACTGTTACGCCGTGACGCTTAGCAGCCTCACAAGCCAACTTGGTAAGTTCAGCAGCCTTGTCGCTAATAGCTGGAGTAATACCGCTCCAATGGAACCATTGGGCACCCTCCATAATCTTGTCGAAATCGAAATCAGATGGGTCAGCCTCAGCAATTGCGCTGTGTGCACGGTCGTAGATTACCTTGGATGGGCGCATAGAAGCACCAGTCTCGGCATAGTAGAGACCTACGCGGTCGCCACCACGAGCGATGAACTCTGTGTTAACGCCGTAACGACGGAGACCGTTGACAGCAATCTGACCGATCTCGTGCTTAGGGAGTTTAGATACGAAGTAAGCATCATGACCATAGTTAGCCAAGCTTACAGCTACGTTAGCCTCACCACCACCAGGGATGATGCGAAGTGATTCACTCTGGATGAAACGATCATTGCCTTCTGGTGATAAACGAAGCATGATCTCGCCTAATGTTACAATTTTTGCCATGTTTGATAGTTTTAATTTTTTTGTTTTTATTTTGTTTGTTATGAGTAACAAATTAAATTCCACTTTTCAGTAGAGAAATGAAGTTCAATTATCAGTTGTCGTTCAATTTCGAGGGCAAAAATAACCATAATTTCTCGAATAACGAAATAAAATCGCATTTTTTTTTGTTTTTCGTGCAAAAAAGTTGCTGTGTCTTCGCACAATTCAAAAAAATGTTGTATATTTGCGGCAAAATTCGTACTTGTGGTCGCACACAACAGAATTGCTTAATACTAATTGTGGTCTGTGCACAGCTAGGAAGTACCTGCGACGTTTTATCTATCGTAGCCCCCAGGAGAGGCTCCTTATATAATAAGTACACGCGAGGCAACCGGACCCGTAATGCTAAAAAACAATGGCCGAAAAAATCAGAATCAAGGATATTGCCGAGAGAGCTGGCGTATCCGTTGGAACCGTAGACCGAGTTCTGCACGACCGCCCAAACGTGTCGAAACCTGCACGCGACAAGGTCGAGAAAGCCCTCAAGGAAATGAATTATCAGCCTAATGTGTACGCCAGCGTTCTGGCTTACAACAAATCCTATACCTTCTACCTGCTGATTCCGAAACATGAATCGGAGGCTTATTGGGAGGAGATTGAGGAAGGCGCAAAAAAATGTGAAGATACCCGACGCGACTTCCATATCGATGTAGAGATTCGTTTCTATGAGCGTTCCAGCGAAGAATCGTTCCGCGAAGAAGGCAACAAGATTCTTGAGGCCAGTCCGGAAGGAGTTATCGTGGTGCCTTCATCACTCGACGTGACCCGCGAGTTTACCGAGGCGCTTCACCACAAAGGCATCCCGTTTATCCTGCTCGACTCCTACATGCCCGATCTGCGTCCGCTCTCATTCTACGGTCAGGATTCGTTCTGTTCCGGTTTCTTCGCAGCCAAGATGCTGATGATGATTGCCGCCAAGGAAGATGAAATCATGCTTATGAGGCAGACCAAGGACGGAAGAGTGGTCAGCAAGCAGCAGGACAACCGAGAGGTAGGATTCCGCCATTACATGCACGACCACTTCCCTAACGTGAAGATTACCGTGCTCGACCTGCCGTTGAGCGGCACACGTGCTGAATTCGTCAAAATGCTGGAGAAGTTCTTTGCCGTGCATCCGAACATCCACCATTGCATCACCATGACTTCGAAAGCGCACATCGTGGGCGACTTTCTGCTGAAGACCAACCGCCGCGACGTTCAGATCATGGGCTATGATATGGTGGAGAAAAACGCCCGCTGTCTGCGCGAAGGAAGCATCTCCTTCCTCATCGCCCAGCACGCCTACATGCAGGGTTACTCCTGCGTAGACACGCTCTTCCAGGCCATCGTACTGAAGAAGAAAGTTACGCCGGTAAACTATATGCCTATCGAACTGCTGATGAAGGAAAACGTAGATTTCTATCGCAGAACCCAGCTCTAAGGCGAATTGGCAGAATTAAAGCTTTTGCCCTTACAGGGCGACAGGGTTGCGTCCGTAATTACCCAGGGCGATGCCCTGGGCTAGGAGCTTTTGCCCTTTCAGGGCGTATGGAGCCAACTTGCGACAGTTCAGAAACATTATAAATTATAAACAATAAATAAAAGACAGACTACGTATGGAACAATCAAGTTTTATCAAGATTAACCCTGCCGACTCGGTAGTGGTTTGCTTGCGCCCTATGAAGAAGGGTGAAACGATTGAAGTAGATGGCAAGACCATCACATTATTGCAGGATACTCCTGCAGGACACAAGGTGCTCATCAACGATGCAGCCGAGGGTACAGACATCCTGAAGTATGGCTACCCTATCGGTCACGCTAAGACCGATCTCAAAGCGGGCGAATGGGTTAACGAGAACAACCTCAAGACCAATCTTGCCGGTACGCTCGAATATACCTACAACCCTGTAGACGAGCAGCTGAATATCGCCAAGGAAAACCGCACCTTCAAGGGCTACGTTCGCAAGAATGGCGAAGTAGGCGTAAGAAACGAAGTATGGGTAGTTCCTACCGTGGGCTGCGTTAACGGCGTGGCTGAGAAACTGGTAGAACTCCTCAAGAAAGAAACAGGCTGCGAAGGTATTGACGCCATCCACGCATGGCACCACAACTTCGGTTGCTCACAGCTCTCGGGCGACCATGAGAATACCCGCAAGGTGCTTCGCGATATCTGTCTGCATCCAAACGCAGGTGCCGTGCTCGTTCTCTCTCTCGGCTGCGAGAACAACCAGCCAGATGATTTCATGAAGATGCTCGGCGACTACGACCACGACCGCATCAAACTTCTTGTAACACAGAAGGTTGAAGGCGATGAACTCGAGGAAGGCATGAAGATTCTGCGCGACCTCTACGCTCAGGCTAAGGAAGACAAGCGCGAGGATGTTCCGGTAAGCAAGTTGCGCGTAGGTTTGAAGTGTGGCGGTTCTGACGGCTTCAGCGGAATCACAGCCAACCCATTGGTAGGTGAATTTAGCGACTGGCTCGTAGCTCAGGGCGGTACAAGCATCCTGACTGAGGTGCCTGAAATGTTTGGCGCAGAAACCATTCTGATGAACCGTTGCGAGAACAAGGAACTCTTCGACAAGACTGTTCACCTGATTAACGACTTCAAGGAATACTTCCTGAGCCATGGTGAGCCAGTTGGCGAGAACCCTTCTCCAGGCAACAAGGCAGGTGGTATTTCTACCCTCGAAGACAAGGCTTTGGGTTGCACCCAGAAGTGCGGACGTGCTCCGGTAAGCGGCGTGCTCCAGTATGGCGACCGTTTGGAGACAACCGGTTTGAACCTGCTTTCAGCTCCGGGTAACGACCTCGTAGCAGCCACAGCTCTGGCTTCAGCAGGTTGCCAGCTCGTTCTCTTCACCACAGGTCGCGGAACCCCATTCGGAACCTTCGTGCCAACGATGAAGATTTCTACCAACAGCAATCTGGCTAAGAACAAGCCAAACTGGATTGACTTCAACGCCGGCGCTCTGGTAGAAGGTGTAGAAATGAAAGACTTGGTAAGCAAGTTTATTGATAAGATTATAGCCGTAGCAAGTGGCGAGGAGGCTCGCAACGAGTACAACGGTTATCGTGAAATCTCCATCTTCAAGAATGGAGTAACTCTGTAATAAGAATAATAAAGAAGTATGAGTAATAAAAAAGGTTTGTTGGCGTTATCGCCATTATTTTTGCTGATAGTCCTCATCGTGGCTTTTACCGTCTATTCGGTAGACAGCAGCCATAAGGACACCAGCCTCTCGCTCACAGTAGCGTTCATGATTTCGAGCATTTATGCCGTGGCTATTTCCGGCGGAATGCCTGTCAGGAAACGCGTGGACACATACAGCAAGGGTGCCGGCGCCAACAACCTGATGCTCATGCTCTGGATTTACGTACTGGCTGGCTCGTTTGCCGCATCAGCCAAGGCGATGGGAGCCGTTGATGCAACCGTCAACCTAGCGCTCAGTATCCTGCCAGCCAGTATGATTCTGCCAGGGCTCTTCCTGGCTGCCTGCTTTATCTCCGTATCCATCGGAACAAGTGTGGGAACCGTTGTGGCTCTGGTTCCGATAGCCGCCGGACTGGCTCACTCGATGGATGCTAACGTAGGCATGATGACCGCCATCATCGTAGGTGGCGCTTATTTCGGCGACAACCTCTCGTTCATCTCCGATACGACTGTTGTTGCTACGCAGACGCAGAACTGCAAGATGAGCGATAAGTTCAAGGTCAACTCCATGATTGTGGTTCCTGCCGCCGTACTCGTCCTCATCGCCTATTCTGTCATGGGAATCGGTCTTCAGGCACCTACCCACATCAACGAGGTAGAATACATGAAAGTATTGCCTTACCTCATCGTCCTCATTACCGCTATTGCCGGCATGAACGTAATGGCTGTTCTCACCCTGGGCACCCTACTCTGTGGCGCCATCGGCATAGGCAGTCATCTTCTGGGTGCCTCCGGAAGCTACGACCTCTTCGGCTGGTTCTCAGCCATGGGCAACGGCATTATCGGCATGGGCGAACTCATTATCATCGCCATGATGGCAGGTGGTATGCTCGAAATCATCCGCGAAAACGGCGGAATCGATTTCATCATCAACAAGATTACAGCCCACGTAAACAGCAAGCGTGGAGCCGAACTTTCTATCGCCGCCCTCGTTTCGATGGTAAACATCTGTACGGCAAATAATACGGTAGCGATTCTGACAGTAGGAAATATTTCGAAAAAGATAGGCGACCGGTTTGGCGTAGACAACCGCAAGGCAGCCAGCATTCTCGACACCTTCTCATGCATGGTTCAGGGATTGATTCCTTATGGCGTGCAGATGCTCCTGGCAGCCGGTCTGGCCAATCTCAGTCCGATGGACATTCTTCCTTATCTCTACTATCCGCTGGCGATAGGTGTGGCAGCCCTGCTGGCCATCCTCTTGCGCTATCCTAAGAGATACAGTTAGGAAGACTTCTCAAATCAGAGGAGGGTCTCCTTCTGCGTTAGAGATTTCTTGACAGGAAGAACAAAACTTTATTATTGACTATTAATAAGAACAAGGCATATGAATTTTCTTCAGCGCAACCTTTTTACTAAGCTCCGTGCCGATAACTTCGGCATCAAGGAAGAAATGGAACCGATGACTACCTTTAAGAAGAAAAAGATAGCTCAGATGCTCAAGAACGTGAATGATGTTCCTGCCGGAGAGGTGAAGATGAACAACAGTTTTCTGAACCGCCGACTCAGCAAGATTCAGGAAGACGAACGCCACGCCATCGATACTTCTATTGAGACCATTTATCTGCTGCGCATTATCGTGGCAAACGTAAATGGAATGCTGGCTAACGGAATCAATCTCAGAGGAATCATCCAGCTGGGAGACTATCTGAGAACCCGAGGCGACAAGGTAGATTTCGTAAAACTGGAGAAGTGGCTTGCCAAGCTCCGTATCCAGAGAATCGCCCAGTTGGAAGGAAGCGTGCTCATCACCTTCTTCGATTTCGAACAGGACGAAATCCCATTCGTTCATCACATAGAAAGAGGCGCCTACAAGCTGACGCTCCGTTCGCTCTACTATAACATCATGGACCAGCAGGCCATCCAGTTTGAGCAGACCAGCAGCGGCTTTGTACGCACCACGGGGGGAACCATGCGCAAGAATCTGCGCCGCAGCATGCGCTATCTGCAATACGCTCCGATAGAAACCATGAGCAATTTCATGAACAATTTCTTCCGTTCATTATCTGAGATTGAAGAGTAAATTTCAGTAAGGATTGAAGGGGTTAACCTGGGATTCATCAGGACGAAGAGTAAAATATCTATAAAATTAATCTCTTAGTAGTACGATTTTCATCTGATTTTCGTATCTTTGCATCTATGAAAAAGTTATTTATCTCTATTATAGCATCCATTATTGCCTTGGGAGCCCATGCCCAGGTGCAATGCGAAGACACTTGTCGGCACGTTCACGGCATCGACTTGAGTCATTATCAGGGCAACGTGTTCTGGGAAACCGTGGGCGACAACTCTAAGATGGCTTACGTTTATCTGAAAGCTACCGAGGGAGGAACCAACATCGACAGCAAATACAAGAAGAATATCGACCTGGCTCATCGCTACGGAATGAAAGTAGGTTCTTATCATTTCTACAGACCCCGCATCCCACAGCAGACGCAGCTGGAAAATTTCATGGCCCAATGCCGTCCGGGAGATCAGGACCTCTTGCCTATGATTGATGTGGAGACGAAAAGCGGCATGAATACAGAAGAATTCTGCGATTCGCTCTTTAAGTTTCTGCATCTCGTAGAGAAAGCATATAAGCAGAAACCCCTCATCTATACGGGAGCCAATTTCTATGACAACTATCTTCTGGGCAAGCTCGACAGCTACAAACTGATGATTGCCCAGTATACGAAGCGCCTCCCTGTATTGCGCGATGGTAGAGATTTCGAAATGTGGCAATATACGGGTAAGGGCAGACTCAACGGAATAAACGGCTATGTTGACAAAAGCCGTTTCATGGGGCGCCATCGCCTGAGGGAAATCAGATTCAGACACAGATAAGGACTTTGAACTTGGAGCTTTGAACTTTGAACTTTATGATTAGTTTTGAGGTTTGGGTTCTATTGGTCAGAAATATCAATATTATTAAGTAAATAAATAAACACAAAATAGAATTATGGCAATTATCAAATGTCCGGAATGCGGACGCCAAATTAGCGATAAAGCACCTACCTGCCCTAGTTGCGGAGTAGAAATAGCAGGCAAAATTACCAAATGCCCAAGTTGCGGCGAGGTTTATTTCAGCAACCTGGAAATGTGTCCAAACTGCCACGAACTGAATCCTTCGCTCACAAGAATGACTCCTCAGGCAGGAATGAACCAGCAGGCTCCTGCAAATCAGGCTCCTTCTATAGCTCAGCAGCAAGAAGCAGAAAATGCAGCCAAGCAGAATGCTATCAGACAAGAGGAAATGCGCCGTCAGGAAATGCTCAGACAGCAGACCCGTCCTCAGGCGCCGGCAAGACCTGCAGCTCCAGCAACTCCTCCTACCCCTCCTGTTCCTCCGGTTCGCCCACAGCAAACCAATTCCCAGAACGGCGGAAACGGAGAAGGAACCCAGGAAAAGAAAAAGAGCAACCGTGGCGTTATCATCATCTCGCTTATTTTCGCCTTCCTCGTTTGTGGCATCTTCTATTATTTCTACGATAGTGCCAATAAGAATAAGGAACTGGAAGCTTACGAGTATGCGATGCAGAGTAGCGACCCGATGGTTCTGCAGAGTTACCTCGATACTTACAAGGATGCTGACGAGGCACATCGTGATTCCATCATGGCCCACCTTGAACTTCTGAAGCAGACTGATCAGGACTGGACCAACGCCGTAGTTAGCGGTTCGAAAGAGGCCCTGCAGGCTTATCTCGACAAATACCCAAACAGTCCGCACAAGCAGGAGGTTCTGAACAAGATAGATTCCATCGACTGGAATGTGGCCAAGAATGCTGATAATGTGGAAGCTTATCAGGCTTATCTCGCCGCTCATGCTGACGGTTCGCATATCGAAGAGGCTGAGAATGCGATGAAGAAAGCCAAGAGCAGAGATTTGCAGCCAGAAGAGAAAGACATGATAAGCAGTCTGTTCCGCCATTTCTTCCAGAGCATCAATACCCGCGACGCAGATGGTTTGCAGGCTTCATGCGAAGATATTCTCTCTTCGCTCCTGGGCAAGAATTCAGCTACCAAGGCAGATGTTGTTACCTTTATGAATAAGCTTTATAAGGACGATGTGACCAACCTGAACTGGTTCCTCACCAACGATTATAAGATTAAGAAGCGCGAGGTGGGTGACGAAGATTATGAATATCAGGTTCAGTTCTCAGCCCGTGAGGAAGTTCAACTTACCGACGGCACAAAGAAAACCAACCATTTCAAAATCAACGCAACCGTTTCACCAGACGGCAAGGTTTCAGCCTTCAACATGTCGAAGATTAATGCAGCAGAATAATAAATAAAGACTCATCTGAGACGAAGCGATTTTTATTTCAGAGAATCGTTTAAGATAAATAGAAAAAACGCCCTGCAAGAACAGGAACTTCATTTCTGAATGTTCCCTTCTTGCAGGGCGTTTCTTTTTACCTTCATGTTTCGGGAAAGTTCTCATGTCCGAGAACCCGTTCCCTTCTTTTAGAAATTACTTTGCATCCTTCATCTGACGGAGCAAATCTTTCTGCTTATCATTCAACCCGGTTGGCAACTTCACGTTGTAAGTAATCATCAGGTCGCCAAAGGTTCCGTCACCTCGGTCGTATCCTTTTCCGCGAACACGAACCTTCGTGCCATTCTGCGTTTCCGGCTTAATCTTCAGTTTGATTTTAGAACCATTACTCAATTTAATGATTCCTTCGCCGCCCAGCAGAGCCGTATAAAGGTCGATATTCACATTCATGTTCATTTCGCCGTTATTGGCACGACCATTCTGACCGCAACCGCCGCCACAACCACCTGTACCGAAATCAGCACCAGCTCCGTAGCCTGCCCCATTAAAGCCGCTACCATAACCGGCAGAACCATTAAAACCGCCAAAATTGCCAGAACCGAATCCTTCAGCAGACTGCTGGCTTCTGCCACGACCTCCGAAGAGATTTTCGAAGAAGCTGGAGAAACCTCCGCCTCCGCCAAACTGGCTGAAGTCGAAACCCTCGAATGGATTTCCCCCTGCTCCACCATAGCTTCCGGAACCGCCTGCACCACCAGCTCCGCCGAAACCGCCGAATGCATCAGCATTCTTCCATTGTTCGCCATACTGGTCGTATTTAGCACGCTTATCTGGGTCAGAAATCACCTCATACGCCTCGTTCAGCGCCTGGAACTTAGCCTTCGCCTTCGGGTCGTTAGGGTGCAAATCTGGGTGAAACTGTTTTGCACGTTTACGATACGCAGCTCTCACATCCTTCTGCGGAATGTTCTTGTCTACGCCGAGAATCTTGTAATAATCAACAAATGCCATATTATAAAACCTCCTATTTTTTAGTTTTTAAAAAATATCCAACAAAAAGTATGCCTATTTAAGTTCTTTTTTGTACTTTTGCAGAGAAAATAAGAAACTGAGCTCAACTGATGGGCTTTCATTACTCAAAAGATATACATTAATTAATATGAAACAATTATTTGCTGCGCTTCTTCTGGCGCTAACTTTCAATTCACAAGCTATGGCACAACAACGTACCGTAAAACTGAGAGTGATAGAGACAAGCGATGTGCACGGCTCTTTCTTCCCTTACGATTTCATCAACCGTAAGCCAAAAGCAGGAACCTTGGCGCGCGTTTCTTCCTACGTCAATAATTTGCGAAAAGACTACAAGGATAACCTCATCCTCTTGGAGAATGGCGATATTCTGCAGGGACAGCCTACCTGCTATTATTATAATTATGTAAACACAGAGGCTAGAAACGTGGCTGCCGATGTGGTCAACTACATGAAGTATGATGCGCAAGTATTTGGCAATCATGATGTTGAAACGGGTCATCCGGTTTACGACAAATGGATAAAAGAACTCAACTGCCCAGTTCTTGGTTCCAACATCATCAGCACTTCTACAGGCCAGCCATACGTTAAGCCTTATCTCATCCTGAACCGCGAGGGCGTGAAGGTGGCTGTCTTGGGAATGATTACTCCTGCCATTCCAAACTGGCTCACGGAGAATCTCTGGAGCGGACTGAAATTTGAAAATATGGTAACAAACGCCCGCAAATGGGTGAAGTATCTCCAGGAGAATGAAAAACCGGATGTTATCATCGGCCTCTTCCACAGCGGAAAAGACGGAGGCATTCAGACTGCCGAATATGATGAAGACGCCTCTATCAAGGTGGCAAAAGAAGTGCCGGGCTTCGACCTCATTCTCTTCGGCCACGACCATACGCGCGACAACGAAACCGTAACCAATACTGATGGAAAGCAGGTGGTTTGCCTGGATCCTGCCAACAACGCCATAAGCGTGGCTGATGCTGAAATTACCCTCACACTCAACAAGAAAAAGGTGAACGGAAAGAAGCAGCTGGTGGTAACTGACAAAAAGGTGACAGGCAAGATTGTGGATGTGACAGATTGTCCTATCGACGAGGATTTCATGAAGACTTTCGAACCCCAGATTGCAGAAGTAAAGAAATATGTGGGCAAGCAGATTGGCAACTTCAAGACGACCATCTACAGCCGCGACCAGTTCTTCGGCAGTTCTGCCTTCAACGATTTCATCCTCAACCTCCAGTTGCAGATTACAAATGCCGACATTTCGTTCAACGCTCCTCTTCAGTTCAACGCGGTTCTGAAAGCCGGCCCAATCTACGTGAGCGACATGTTCAATCTCTATAAATATGAGAACCAGCTCTACGTAATGCGCATGACGGGCGAAGAAATCAGAAAGCATCTGGAAATGAGTTACGACCTCTGGGTGAACACCATGAAGAGTCCGGACGATCATCTCCTGCTGCTCGATGAGAAGACCGTTGGCGACCAGCAACGCCTCGGTTTCAAGAATCTCTCGTTCAACTTTGATAGTGCTGCCGGAATCGATTACGAAGTTGACGTAACCAAGCCAGATGGCGAGAAGGTGAAGATTCTGCGCATGAACAACGGCGAACCTTTCGATGAGAAGAAATGGTACAAGGTAGCCGTTAACAGCTATCGTGGAAATGGCGGCGGCGAACTCCTTACCAAGGGTGCCGGAATCCCGAAAGACAGTCTTGACAGCCGAATCATCTATCGCAGCAAGCGCGACCAGCGCTACTATCTGATGGAAGAAATTGAAAAGATGGGAACGGTTGATGCAAAACCAAACAACAACTGGAAGTTTGTGCCGGAAGCATGGACCAAGCCTGCTGCCCAGC
>CAVBFV010000081.1:0-10957 GCA_963594575.1 Lachnospiraceae bacterium
ATTATGAATATCTTCGTGACAGAATAGATTTCGACCACATGGATGATTACATCTGTGAAAAGGTTCTGCTGCTGAATGAGGAAGCGCATAAGGCTGTTACGAATGTAGTGGCAGAATGTGCTTCGCGCTCTTACAGCAAGCTGATTCATCTGAATCTGCAGCCTGGAAGCGAGGAAGCTTTCCGTGGTTTCGTTGCCGCCCTTCACCAGATGTTCCTCATGGGAATAGCCGTAGAGCTAAAAATGCTGGGTTACCACATGACTAAAATGTAAAAGAAAGTCCGTAGGCGTTTTGTTAAAATGCCTACGGACTTTCTTACTTATTACTAAAATAATTACTTCATTTTCTTGAGATATTCTCCAGCGCGGGAATCGCCGAGTTCCTGGGCTTTCTTCAGGTTCTTGATGGCCTCTTCCTTATTTCCTTTCTCCTTCTGGAGCAGACCTAAGAGAAGGTAGCCGTCAGCATATTCAGGAGCCAACTCTATGCAATGGGTGGCTGCGCTGATTCCTTCATCATAACGCTTTACACGCAAGTCAAGACTTGCCCATTCTGCAAAATATGTAGGCTCTTTAGGAGCCAGGTAACAGGTGCGGGCAATATCAAGCAGGGCTGGCTGCCACATGCGTAACTTGGTTTCGCATTGGTAACGGGTGTAGAAGAAGGCTGGCGAAACAGGACGGGCAATGGAATCGTACATATTATAATCCTGAATAGCGCGGCGGAATTCACCCTGCTCCTTCAGAAACTCTCCACGTGCCAGATAGTAATTCGCAACCATTCCGGTCTTGCTTCCAACGCTTACCGCACTATCGAGCAAAACCTCAATCTCCTTGGCTGGAGCCTTGAGATTCTTCTTAGCCTGGGCAGCCTCAAAATAGAGTTCGCCGCTGAGAAGTGAAGTATTGGTCAAATCCATGAAAGTATCGTAAGCTTTCTGATACTCACCCTTTACAAAATTAATCTGCGCTTCCTGATGGCGGTAAATAGGCTGAGCCTTGATTTCGTATGCCTTCTGAGCCTCAGCTATGGCCTTATCAAGCGTCCAGTCCTTATAAACAGAATCGCCCTTGTAAATAATCTTCTGATAAATCAGGTCGGCATAGTTGGAATGAGCCTCATCCTTGGCAGCCGATTTCTTAATGCTTTCTTCCATCAGTTTGGCAGCTGCATCATATTCTGCCTTATCCGTCAGATAAGCGGCTTTCTCCTTGTAACCGAAGGCTGAAGTAGGGAATTTGCTGATAAACTCATCGCTATATTTCGCATACACATCAGCTGTAGTCTGGCCTTTCTTCAGAGTCATCATCGTCATCGCTTCGTTCTCTGTATCAGGAAGAGCTGTACGGATGGTGGTTTCGCGAAGGGCTGCATCAAGACTCGAAAGACCGGTTACCTTCAGCTGCTTGGCGTAGTTGGCGTCAATGGCCGTTACCTGACCATTGCTGTGCATCAGACCGATGACCTGTCCGTTCTTGTTGGCAAACGGACAACCTACTGCATTTTCGGGAGCACTATTCGAGAAGATGTAATAGTTGTACGTAGTCTTGAACTTCTCTACGCTGCTGATGTCCTCCTGCTGGTAAGCCGGCTTCTTGATAGAATAAGGAACCAGCCAGACCTTGTCGCCAGCAGCCGATTCCTTGGTTGCAATAGGGGCAGCAACGGTAGAGGCGTTGATGCGGAATTTAGCCACATCATAGAGCTCGTCGGCTCCCATGATGGCCTCAACAGGAATCGATTTGCCGGAAGCGTCAACAACGCTAGCCTTTACAGCTCCGACAAATGGTTTGAAGGTACTGATAGCCGTTCCCTTGTTGTCGATAAAAACACCTTGGGTAGAGGCGATAATGTCGCCTTTCTGATTGAAAGTAGTCAAGGTGAAAACGCTCTTAGCCAGTTTCTGGACCGAACCCGGCTGGGCATAGAGGGACGATGCTCCGAGCATCAGTCCCATCATGATCATATTTATTTTTTTCATAATCTTATTTGTGTTGCTTGTGTTTATTGAGCAACTCCTTAGCATTTGCCAGGGCAGCAGGCGTAATGTCGCTTCCGCTGAGCATCTGGGCGATTTCTTCTATGCGCTGCTGCTCGTTGAGTTCCTTCATGTGAGAAAGAGTTCCCTCTTCGGTTTCTTCTTTCAGAACCTTGTAATGGTGGGTTCCCATGGAAGCAATCTGCGGCAGGTGGGTGATGGAAATAACCTGACGGTTCAGGTTGCCCATCTCTGTCATGATTTCCGCCATCTTTTCAGCAATCTTACCGCTTACTCCCGTGTCGATTTCATCAAAGATGATGGTTGGCAATTTTACGGCGCCGCTGATCATAGCCTTCAGAGAAAGCATGACGCGGGCGATTTCTCCACCGGAAGCAACCTGACTCACGGGCTGGAGAAGCGTGCTCTTGTTGGCGCTGAACAGGAAATTTACCTTGTCAACACCATCAGAACTGAGCGGCTTGGCGGAGAATGAAATTTCGAAGCGGACATTCGGAATTCCCAGAGGAATGAGACGTTTCTTCATTTCTTCTTCTATCTTTCTAGCCGATTTCGTTCGGATGGCAGTCAGTTCACCAGCCAGCTTTTCAGCCTTGGCAAACAGAAGGGTAACTTGCTTTTCCTGTTCTTCTATGTCTTCATCTCCATTATCTATGTGCTGCAACTGTTCGTTGATTCGCTCGCGAGTGGCGATGAGTTCTTCTACATTTTCCACATGGAATTTCTGCTGGAGCGAGTAGAGCTGGTCGAGACGGGAATTGATGGTTTCAAGCCGGTTCGGGTCGAACTCTACATTGTCAACGCTTCCGCTTATTTCCTGAGCAATATCCTTGAGTTCTATATAGCTGCTCTGCATTCGCTCAGCCACCTCTTTCACATCCGGATAAACCTCCTTGATGTTGTCAATCTGCTGGGCTGCATTTTTCAGTTTGTCGAGAATGCTGCCGTCTTCGCCCGAGAGTGCATTATCTGCCTCATAGAGAGCAGTCTTGATGTCTTCAGAATGGCTCAGGGTTTCTGCTTCCTGTTCCAGTTGCTCAAGTTCGCCTTCCTGCAGGTTAGCATCATCCAGTTCCTTAAACTGGAAGCGCATGAATTCCTCGTTCTCCCTGTTCTTTGCGATTTCCGCTTTCAGGTCTTCCAGCTGCTGCTTAGCCTTTTTATAGTTCTTGTATTCGGCAAGATAAGCCTTCTTCTGCTTTTCATCGTGGGCAATAATGTCGACCACGCTGAGCTGGAAGTCTTCCTTCTGCAGTAGGAGGTTTTGGTGCTGCGAATGAATATCGACGAGCTGTTCCCCCAGTTCTCTCATCTTGCTCAGGGGGACGGGCGTGTCGTTGATGAAGGCACGGCTCTTTCCGGCAGCTGTCAGTTCGCGGCGGATGATGGTGTCTTCTGCATCATAATCAATATCGTTAGCATCGAAGAAATCCTGCATTCCGTATTTTGACAGGTCGAAGTGGGCTTCAATCACGCATCGGTCTCTTCCTGCCTTGATGGCCTTGCTGTCAGCACGGTTGCCCAGGAGCAGTCCGATGGCTCCGAGAATGATGCTCTTTCCGGCACCCGTCTCGCCCGTGATGACTGAGAATCCTGGATAAAGAGGAATGTCCAACTCGTCAATCAACGTGAAATTCTTGATGTATAATTGCTTGAGCATAATTTCTTATCTTATTGTTTTAAAGGAACTTAACCTACCTAGGAAGAATCTTTGCTTTATCATCCGAGAAGTTGCCTCGAATCATTCTGCATGTAGCCTTATTCCTTGATTTTGTCCCAATATGAGTTTTGAGAAGGATTGATGGAGAAGAGCAGCTCATAAATGCTTTCTTTCTCTTTCTGAGTGCCATGTTTCTGATAGATGTTAGCAAGCTCGTCCTTCTTATAGTCGGTCCAGATTTGTGGCAGCAGACTGAGCGGTCTGTCCGTACGTGCCTTCTTCAGATCCTGGAGCAGGGTGTTGGTGATTTCAGTTCTGCCTCGTTCCACATTATTCGCCATTTCATCGAGCCCTTTTCTGTAATAGTTGTATTGCAGCATTCTGAAAGGTTCCATGGCTCCGTCGAGATAATCGGAAATGATGGCGAACCGGTTTCTGTTGTCACTAAACGCTTTCCAGCCCGGAAAATCAAGATTCTGGGCGTTGTTGGTGAGGTTCATGCAACGTTGCAGAATGTCTTCACCACCTTTAGGCGCAAAACTGTCAAGATCTAAACCGATGATGAGGTAAGCATAGTAGGCGAGCAGAGCCGTTAGCTGGTTGTCAATCCGCTCTTCGGTAAACTCCAGCTGGTCGAACTCGGCAAACTTGAACGTGAAGTTTTCATCCACATTATTATATAAGGTGGACGTATAGGCTGAATTGTAGACGGGACGGTTGGCCTGGATGAGCGCCTTGCAGGTAAAGATATTCTGGTCTTTATCATACTTGCTTACCGTGATATTGAAGTTGCACACGATGCGCTCGTTCTTCCTGAATTGAAGATTCGTCCATTGCCTGTCGTTCACAAACTGCTCAAGAGTTTGCTGCAGATTATCGAATACCCGGTTTTCCGTGCCCTGAATCTGGGCATGGTTGATGGTAATCTTAGCCTGCAACTCCTGAGCGGCTGATGTGATGGGACTACAAGAGATGAGCCAGCTCGTTGATAATGTCGCGAGCCACTTCAGTTTTCGGTTTCTTCTCATATTCTTTCTTACCCTCTTCAGAAATAATCGTTATCTGGTTGTCATCCGTACGGAATGTGGTTCCCGGATTGCGAGTAGAGTTAAGCACGATGAAATCGGCATTTTTCTTTTTGCGCTTTTTTTGTGCGTTAGCCTCTTCGTCGTTGGTTTCCAGGGCGAAAGCCACAATTCGCTGATGTTTTTGTTTCATCTTGCCAAGGGCTGCGGCAATATCGTGAGTAGGGACGAGGCGGAGTTCCAAATCATCTTTCTCGCGCTTGATTTTCCTGTCAGCAATCTCGCTTGGCTTGAAATCAGCAACAGCAGCACATAAAATGGCAGCATCGGTTGAGGCGAAGGCTTGTGTGGCTGCCTGATACATTTCCTCGCAACTTTCTACATCGATGCGATGAATGGCTTCGGAACAGCTGAGCGAAACCGGACCTGCAACCAGCGTAACCTCAGCACCACGACGGCAGCACTCTTCAGCAAGGGCAAAGCCCATTTTGCCGGAAGAATAATTGCCGATGAAACGTACCGGGTCAATCTTTTCGTAAGTTGGTCCGGCTGTAATCATGATCTTCTTGCCTTTCAAATCGAGCTTATCGCTTTCTTTTTCCTTGCAGTTTTCTGATGCAGCTTCATCGGTCTCTGCATTCTGCTGAGCCTGTTCATCGAAGAATCTGTCGAGGCATTCTACGATAATATCAGGTTCTTCCATGCGTCCCTTTCCTTCCAGTCCGCTTGCCAGGAATCCCACTTCGGGTTCTATGATGTGATTTCCATAGCCCAGAAGTGTTTTCATGTTGGCTTGGGTAGATGGATGCTTATACATGTCGAGGTCCATGGCTGGAGCGATGAAAACAGGCGCTTTCATCGACAGATAGGTTGTGATGAGCATGTTGTCAGCAATTCCGTGAGCCATCTTTCCCATGGTAGAGGCTGTGCAAGGAGCGATGAGCATGGCGTCGGCCCACAGACCTAAGTCTACGTGCGAATTCCAGGTTCCATCGCGCTGCGAGAAGAATTCGCTTACCACAGGCTTATGCGTAAGAGCCGAAAGGGTGATGGGAGTGATGAACTCCTTTCCTGCAGGCGTAATGACCACCTGCACTTCGGCTCCGCGCTTGATGAGACCTCGTATGATGAGGCAAGACTTGTAGGCTGCAATAGAGCCCGTAATGCCCAATACGATTTTCTTTCCTTTTAACATGAATTTTTCTAACTGTTAAGAAATAAATCCGAGTTTCGCAAGGTTTGTTCTTCAACTGCTTGCGAAAGTCCGGTAACAATTATTTTCCCATTCTCTTGTTGAATTCACGAAGGCGGATGCGGGTAAGCACCTGCTTGGTATTGTTGGTGAAATCGCTTCCCAAGACCCATGTAAAATAACCCGGGTCTTTGGTCAGAATCTCAGCCACATCCCATCCTTTGTATTTGCCGAAGTTGAATACTTCGTGCTTCAAAGGATTTCCGTTCTCATCGTTTACAACGTTGCCCTGGGCGTCTTTTACCTCTTCCCAAACGATGCGTCCGGCGAAATCTACATTATCCTTCTGCTTAGAGAAATCGGCAAGTTCATCCATGTTGTTGTTGAGCACGCGCTCAGGTTCATCCTGCACGCCTGGAGCATACTTGTCGAGCTCGCCCATGAGCACGCGGTAAGTAGCCTCTGTATCCTGATCTGCACGATGAGCTTCGAAATCTTCCTCCATCTTTCTGCCGCAATAGAACTTGTAGGCAGCAGCCAGGTTACGGCGTTCCATCTTCATGAAGATGGTCTGCGCATCGATGAGACGGCACTTGTTGAAATCGAAGTCGATTCCAGCACGCAGGAATTCTTCTGCGAGCATCGGTACATCGAAATGGTTGGAATTGTAGCCTGCGAAATCGCAACCTGTAAATTCCTTCTCTAATGTGGCAGCCAGCTGCTTGAAGGTTGGCGCATCTTTTACATCTTCGTTGCTGATGCCTGTAAGGGCAACTACTTCGGCAGGAATCTCCTTGCAAGGATTTACGTAGAGGTTCTTGCGGTCTTCAGTTCCATCAGGCATTACCTTGATGTAGGAAATCTGTATAATACGATCCTTGATCATGTCAAGACCCGTTGTCTCCAGGTCGAACACGATCAGAGGCTTTGTCAAATTGAGTTTCATTTTTGTAGAAATACTTTTCTTTTTGTTGTTTCAGAGAAAGCCCGTGCTCCTTTAGTCGTTAAGGAGCATAGGCATGATGAGCATCAGAATATCTTCGTTCTCAGGCTGTTCTGCTGGTACGATGATTCCGGCACGGCTTGGGTCTGCCAGCTGGATGATGATGTTGTCGCTGGTAAGATTGCTCAGGATTTCCATCAGACTGCTTCCCTTGAAGCCGATGCTGATAGGAGAGCCGTTGTATTCGCAAGACAACTGTTCCTTTGCAGATGTTGAGAAGTCAATATCCTCAGAAGAAACCTCGAAACGGCCTGACTCGATGTGGAAACGGATGAGCTGGCTGCTCTCGCTTGCAAATGGCAATACGCGGCGCAAAGCACTCTGCAAGCCTCTGCGGTCTACTGTAACCTCGTTAGGGTTGTTTGGAATGACAGAGTTGTAGTTAGGGTAGCGGCCATCAATCAGTCTGCATCTCATAACGCCGTCAGTAAACTGGATTTCTGCGCTTCGGTCATCAAACTTGATGATAGCGTCGTCGCCGTCCTTGCTCAGAATGTTCTTCAGCAGAGAAGCTGGCTTCTTAGGCAAGTTGAATGCTGAAGGAGATTCGCTCTTGATAGTGAAGTTCTTGCTGCGAACCAGCTTGTGACCATCGCTTGCTACGATAGCGAGAGCATCTGCTGTCAGGTCGAAGTAAATACCGTTCATGACAGGGCGCAACTCATCGTTGGCTGTAGCGAAGAGCGAGCGTGAAATATTATTGATCAGCATTTCTGTAGGCAAAGAAACGGTGGTGCAAGCATCGTTCATACTCTGTGTACGAGGATATTCCTCTGCGCTCTGACCTGTGAAGTTGTAAAGACCGTTCTGGTAAACAATCTTGATGGCAACGGCTTCTCCGGCAGCATTCACATCGAAGTGAAGAGGCTGCTCAGGCAGTTCCTTCAACGCATCGAGGATTACGCGGTTAGGCACACAAAACTCACCTTCTCCATCGTGGTCGGTAAGAGCGAGTGTACTCTTGATGACATTATCACTATCGCTAGCTGTGATGCTCATTTCACCGTTAGCAACTTGGAAAAGGAAACAATCGAGGATTGGCAACGAATTCTTGCTTCCAATCACTTTTGCGAGCATGTTGAGCTTGCTGCTCAATGCAGAACTTGATACTGTAAATCTCATGAGTATTTTATTTAAATTTTATTTTGTTTTCTGTTTCACCTTAATTTAATTAGGCAATATCACCTAATTGAGCACAAAAATACAAAAAATATCGCTGATAAGCAAAAATAATTGGAGAAAAGTTCTAGTTTTTGAACTATTTTTAGTAATTTCGCAGTCAGAAAGAAAAAAACACCCTTTAAACAAAGGAAAAACTTTAAATATTATCATATGGAATTACAAGGAAAGGTTATTGCCGTTTTGCCTGAAAGAAGCGGCGTCTCTGCAAGAGGAGAGTGGAAAGCTCAGTCGTTCGTAATTGAAACCCACGAGCAGTATCCAAAGAAATTGTGCTTTGATGTTTTCGGAGCAGACCGTCTGGCTCAGTTCAACATTCAGAGTGGTGAGGAACTTCTGGTTTCTTTCGATATTGATGCTCACGAGTATCAGGGCCGTTGGTTCAACAGCATCCGTGCCTGGAACATCCAGCGTGTTGACCCTAACGCCGTAGCTGGTGCTATGGGCGGAATGCAGCCAGGTGCGTTTCCTCCAGTAGGTGCTCCTGTAGCTCCTGCTCAGCCAGCAGCTCCTGCTAATGGCGCAACTGCAGCATTCCCTCCAGTTCAGCCTGCAGCTCCTGCAGCAGAGGGTGGTAGCGCAGATGATCTTCCTTTCTAAAAATAGAAAAGTAAGATAAAAATAAGAGCACTTCGCCTGAGACTTTCTTCTGTCTCGGATGAAGTGCTCTTTTTTTATTCGTAATCTTATATTTCTCTTTATCAACTGTTTTCTATTCTCTGCGTCTCTTCTCAAAGAATTGTTTCGAAGCGGCAAAGAAGAGGAGAACGGAAGCTGCATTTTCTATAGCAACCATCCAGAATGTTCCGTTGTAACCGAAATGTTCTGCCACAACTCCGCCTAGCAGACAGCCGATTCCGAAGCCCAAATCCCAACCTGTAAGAATGCTGCTGTTTGCCGTTCCACGCTGGTCGTGACGAGCCACATTAATAAACATGTTGAGGAAGGCTGGGTAAAGATGACCGTTGCCCAGGCCGATAAGACAAGCCGAAAGATAATAGGCTACCGGGTGCTTGACGGCAACAAAGATGATGAAACCAACAAGCGAAAGCAGCATTCCTTCGGCCGCATTCTGGGTAAGTTTGCCCTGGCTCAAGGCTTTTCTTCCCTGCAATCTTGACAGGAACAGACCCATGGAAAGAAGGGCAAAATAAGTGCCTGTTCCGCCCGTAATTCCGAGTTCCTCCTTGCTGTAGATTGCGAGATAATTGCTCAGAACGCCCCAGCAGAAACCGAACATGGCGATGTTGATGGCAAGGAGCCAGGCACGCGTCAGGAAGAAGCGGTCGAGAGAAAGCTTCTCCTTGTTCTTAACGATTTCCTTTTCGGGGAGACGGATGGTTCCTGCAATCACAACTGAGGCAATCGCCACGATGAAAGCTATCCAGAAGAGAATCATGTAACTGTCTACCGCATTATGGAGATAGATTCCGATGGATGGAGCAATTGCCATGGCAAAATTGTTGCTCAGTCCGTAGAGTCCGATTCCTTCATTTCTCCTACTTGCCGGAAGAACGTCGATGGCGCAGGTGCTGTTGGCAACCGTTACGGCTCCGAACGGACCTCCGTGCAGGGTTCTGCAGATGGCAAACATCAGGATGGTGCTGGCTGCAATATAGCCGGCAAAGAAGATGGCGAAGGCCGAGAGACAGACCATCAGAACCTTCTTGCGCGAAAAGCTGTCAACCACATATCCGCTGAACGGACGAATGATGAGGGCGGCAACCGTATAGCCGCTCAGCACAATTCCAATCACATCTTTCGTGGCTCCAAAATTTTCGCTCAGATAGAGAGGGAGCAAAGGTGTGAGCAGATAGAAGGCGAAATATAACAGAAAGTTGGTAGTCATCACCTTGATGTAGTTTGCATTCCAAAGTTTCTCTTTCATCATTTTTTAGAGTTTATCCTCACTTTTAGAGTTTGTCCTCACTTTTAGAGTTTGTCCTCATTATTAGAGTTTGTCCGCCAGCCAGGCGTCGATGAGTTTTCGGGCAATGGAAAGTTTCTCTGGGAGAATAGGGAGATTCTCTTTCGTGAACCATTTACCACGAGAGAGTTCTTCTTTCTGTAGATGAATTTCTCCATCTACATATTCTGCCGAGAAGCCAATCATCAGACCGCTCGGATAAGGCCAAGGCTGGGAACCGAAATATTTCAAGTTCTTGATAGTCAGACCGGTTTCTTCCATTACTTCACGATGAACCGCCTCTTCCAGATTCTCGCCAGTCTCTACGAAACCAGCCACGAGACTGTCGAAATTTCCCTTGAAATTGCGAGCGTGTACCAGCAAGACCTGATCATCTTTCTTAATCAGAACGATGATGGCTGTGGCAAGCGAAGGCCAGACCTGTTTGCCGCATTCTGTACATTTCTTACTGATATCGGTTGCCATTTTCATCGGAGCTCCGCAAACGCCGCAGAATTGGGTATTCATGTCCCAATAGTTGAGTTCCTGACACTTTCCTGCTTTCTGGTAAAGGGCAGGAGAGAGTTTGTAGAAACTAGGGCGCAAGCCGCACATTTCGTACTTCGGATTGCCGGTAACGGGCTCAGGAATGGTGAAGGTCTTCACCTCTGTTCCGTCTTCCATCGGGGTAATATTGAGAATGTGAGTCCAAGGCTTTGTTGGGATTGGACTCTCTTCTGAACAAGGAATCGTATAGGTTCCGTCTTCTTTCTTTTCGAGCAAGAGATCGGTCTTGCAAAATATAAACCAATACTTCATTCTTTATTTTGAACTTATTTATTTACTTTGAACTTTAAGCTTTGAGCTTTATGAAATGCTTTTCTTTAAACGTTCCGAGGGGGACTATTTCTTCTTTCCGAACAGCAATTCGAAATCGCGCTGGGCAGCAGGCTTGGTCCATGCTTCCGGCACAAACTTCCAGTTGTTGTTTGG
>CAVBFV010000082.1:0-10917 GCA_963594575.1 Lachnospiraceae bacterium
ACACTCCCTCTTCAAGGCCCCAAAACGCCTTAAAAATAAAGGCAAATCTTCAGACGATTTCATTCAGTCTTTAGTTTGCTTCAACATAATGCCCTAAACGGTCGGGTCTGTTTCCATCGGTAAAGAGGTAGACTATTCCGTCAGGGGTTTCAACAATAGAGACCTCAGTATAGGTGAAATCAGGGTAGTCAGCGTGTAAGGATTCCAATACGTTGCTTGGTACCGTTGTGCCTTTCGGCAAGGGGTAACAGGTTTCTTTCCATGTCGTACCCTTGCGGGAAGTTCTGAAGTATACGGACTTCAACACGCCGTCGTGCATGATGAGATAGTTGTCATCACCGCTGTCGTTGACAAAACCAAGCACTTCGGAGCCTTTGTAGTGCGCTGTAATCCATTCCATATCGCCAGGAATCGTACCTATATATTCAGCGTCGTTCAGTCTGTATGTGCATGCCTTGGCCACCGTTCCTTTGCTGTCGATGACAAGTGTGTGGACGAGATTCTTGAGCTTTGGGGTGTCCTGCAGATAGCAGAGAATATAGTATGTCCCGTTTATGCTGGCCTGTGTCACTTCCTTGATCTCCAAGAATTCATCGTTTCTGGCCTCCTGGTTTATCGTGAGCAGCCGGTATCGCACCGAGCTGGGCAACAGATCAATGTCAGAGAGCATCCGCACGGTGCGGTTCCACGCATTGTCAACGTATACAACCACGCACTCATTCCCCGCGTTGTCCTCAGAGGTGACATACGTTTCCATTGCTCCACTGTCGAAGTAAGGCTCTGGACCTGTGTAAACGCATTTGATAGTGTTGTCCTCGCAGCGTTCGTGGAAATCTTTGGCAATGGCCTCCGGCAAAGTTTTGTCATTGATCGGTGTCACATTTTCAGAGTCGCATGAAGTCAGCGCAAGGACTACGACAGCAAGCCATCCGTACATCAAATGTCTAAATCCAAACTTTTTCATTTTATTCTTCAATTTATGGGTTCGTTCAAAGGACAAGTTGCCTGAGAACTTATTATCCTTATTTCCGCAACACTATAATTTAATATTTTTTATAAGCACCTGAGTAACAAAAAGTTGCTCAGGATTTTGCCATGTCAGAAATTTCACTTATCTTAGTGTTGCAAAATAAAAACAAACAAAATTCTGAATGACATGGCAAAACTACAAATAAAATCTGAGAAACTCACTCCTTTTGGGGGAATTTTTTCGATTATGGAGCAATTTGATGCTCTTTTAGCTCAAACCATAGATTCCACCTTGGGATTGAGATGCACTATGTTTGGTTATCAATATAGCGAGATTCTACGCTCTCTGATCCTGCGAAATGGATTAAGACATCACGTAGGCATGTATTGAACATTTACTCAGACAACAATGCTTATGCCAACCTATTCAAGACAGACTTTGGTTAAAGACCATGCTTTTTTGGTTAAACCAGCGTATTAACTCAAGTCGCTTTATGGGGTAAGGGGATTTTGTGTTTACGACGTTTCTATTATGCCCAAGGAATATGTACAATAAAAGAATTTTTGTCGTTTTACAAGTAAATTCCCACGAAACCCTATAGGTTGCGGATTTGAGGGAAAATAAGTTTTGCCACAAAGGTAAGATTTATTTTCGGATTATGCAAGGATATGCGCTTGTTTTTCCTCTTTTTTCCCCATACTTTTCCCCGTAGCCCCCTTGTTTCTTCCCTGATTTCAGAAAAGTAGCGGGAAGGTGGCGGGGAAAATTTGGAATCGGTGAAGGGAAGTATTAACTTTGCAATCGAAAACGAAAGAGCGGCGAAATGCTGAGCCATGAATGAGCTGAAACTCTTCACTCTTCACCTGAAGCCCGGAAATGCCCATAAACAGAGGGGTTTCGAGGGGTGAAGAGATAGAGACAACTCTTCACCCACTCTTCACCACTCTTCACCTTAATTATATATAAGGACAAAAAGGATGATTATTATTAATCTTAAAATTTACACATAATGGAAAATTTAAAAACCTTATCGTCATCAGATAAGATGACAAACGAAATTTCAGCACTCTCTCTTGTTGAGAGTTTTCTCGATGAGTATTATCTCTTCCGTAGAAATGTGCTAAGTGGTAAAACCGAGTATTTCACTCTCTCAAAGAATGAGGACGAAGCCGAGGAGGCCGTAGAAGAGGAACCGGAAACCGGTGGGGAAGAGGAGGAATCTTCTGACTCAACCTGGAAGGTGCTGACTCCTGAGGCTTTCAATTCTATCGTCCGTCACGCCAAGCGGTTGGGTGTAGGAGGCAAGAAGTCGCCCCGACAGGATATTGAGGAGTTCGTACGTTCTGAAGAGGTTCCGGAGTTTGACCCTATCAGGGAATATCTCGAGAACCTGCCGGAATGGGATGGAAAGAACCATGTGGCTGAACTCTTTGGCAGGATTCCGGGGCTTACAAGTGAACAGTTGGGATGGTGCGCCACCTGGCTCCGTTCGGCTGTCGCCCACTGGTTGCAGATGGATATGTTTCATGGCAACGAAACCACTCCTGTACTTATCGGCAAGCAGGGTTGCGGCAAGAGTACCTTCGCCTATCGCCTGCTGCCGGATCATCTGCGACAGTATTTCCTCGACCACATCAACTTTGCCAATAAGTTTGACTCCGAGATGGCGCTCACTCATAATCTCTATGTCAACATAGATGAGTTTGCGAATATGGGACCATCGCAGCAGGGCAAGCTGAAGCAGATGCTTTCGAAGGTGAAGGTGAACGGGCGCCCTATCTTCGGCAAGTGTCAGGATGACCGTCCGCGTTATGCTTCCTTCCTGGCAACTACCAATGATGAGCATCCGCTCTGCGACCCTACGGGTAGCCGCCGATTCGTCTGTCTGCACATTCCGGCAGGTGAATATATCGACAATGGTTCACCCATCATTTATGACCAGCTCTATGCACAAGTTATGTATGAGCTTTGCCATAAGAAGACGCCTTACTGGTTTACCAATGCCGAGGTGGATCGCATCCAGAAGTGCAATCTTCCTTTCTTCAAGGTAGATGATTTTGAATCGATGCTGAAGAGTTGCTTCCGTGTTCCTGAAGATAATGAAACGGGTGAATGGCTCATCTGTTCGGATGTTTTCGAGGTTCTGCACGAAAGATTTCCGATGCTGATCAGTAATCTGAGTACCAAGATTCGCATAGGCCAGTCGCTCAAACTCCTGGGTTGCAAGATGAAGCATACCAAGAAGGGTCAGGCCTATCTGCTTGTAAGAATCTGAAAATATAGCTAAGCGGCAGATGGGTGAAGAGTGGTGAAGAGTGGGTGAAGAGTGAGAAACAACTCTTCACCCCTCGAATCCCCTCTGTTTATCGGCATTTCCGAGGGGTAGGTGAAGAGTGAAGAGTTTTTCGCAGTTCCTCTCTTAAAATTCTTTCTCAGGCTTTTCCGATAGCTGTCTGACTAGAACAGCCCACTGTTCTCATAGCGGCTAGTTGGCTGTCTGTGGTTCGCCAGTTGGCTATTTGCCGATAACAGCCCCTCAATCTTTCGAAGAAAAAATTATTTATCCAACTTAAAAAATAAAGAACATGAACAATATTTCAATCCATTCCATTGATACGGTATGTCTCAAGGATACATGCCCGGTACATCACCTTTGTGCCCGTTTTGAGCGTTATCAGAAGTTGCGTAAGTCGGAGAAGGTATTCAGTATTCTGAACCCGGACCGTATAGCCTGCAACGAGCAGGGCTGCGCCTATCGGCTTCAGAAGAAGATCATACGCATGGCACGCGGATTCCGCCGCATGTTCGGTACGATACCTTCTGCCAATACGCCTCATTTCTGGCACTTTTCGCCCTATATCAGCGAAAGCACCTATTGCAAGGCGAAGCGCGGCGCCATCCTCATCGCGCCCGATATGCAGCAGAAATTACTGCGTCTCTTCGAGCAGAATGGCGCTGATATCAGCATCGGTTTCGATGAATATGTAGAGCAGGAGGGCTATGAAGAAGTAGATACCGCAAACTGTAAAAAAATATAATTTTTGCCATCTTTTAGCGGTAATGAAACAGATTTTTATTATTTTTGTTTCCTGAATTTTACAACTAAACAATAAGAAATAGATTATGCGTGTTATTATCGAAAAAGATTATGAGAAGCTGTCAAAGTGGGCAGCTGATCATGTAGTTGAAACAATTAACAGATTTCAACCAACAGCTGAACGTCCTTTCGTTCTGGGTTTGCCAACCGGTTCTTCACCTCAGGGCATGTATGCCAACCTGGTAAAGGCGGTAAAAGAAGGCAAGGTTTCGTTCAAGCATGTCATCACCTTCAATATGGATGAATATGTAGGTTTGCCGGAATCTCATCCTGAGAGCTATCACTCTTTCATGGCTGCCAATCTCTTCAATCATATCGACTGCCCTAAGGAGAATATTCATATTCTGAACGGTAATGCCGAGAACCTGGAAGAGGAGTGCCGTCATTATGAGCAGATGATAGAAGAAGCGGGTGGCATCGACCTCTTTATCGGTGGTATCGGTCCTGATGGCCATATCGCTTTCAACGAGCCATTCTCTTCTCTAACCTCCCGCACACGAGTAAAGACGCTCACTACAGATACAAAGATTGCCAACTCCCGTTTCTTCGATAATGATCCTGAGAAGGTACCTAGTCTGGCTCTGACCGTAGGTGTGGGTACTGTGATGGCTGCCCGAGAGGTAATGATTCTCTGCAACGGTCATAACAAGGCCCGCGCCCTGCAGGCTGCCATCGAAGGTCCTGTTACCCAGGCTTGGACCATCAGCGCTCTGCAGCAGCACCAGCATGGCATCATCGTTTGTGATGAGATTGCCTGCGATGAACTGAAGGTGGGTACTTACCGCTACTTCAAGGATATCGAAAAGGATAACATCTAAGTTATCTGATGCCTATAAAAAAGAATAAGGATGATGACTATTCGTCATCATCCTTATTTTCTGCTATTACCTGAGGACCGCGAACCTTGTCCTTGAGTCCCAGACCTTTCTTGATTTCTATATTTACTCCATCGCTCAAACCGGTAGTTACCTGTTTGCGCTCATAAGTCTTCTTCTCGCCGCTACCTTTTATGATATATACAAAGGTAGAATCGCCGCTAAACTCGATGGCACTCTCCGGAACGGTGAGTACATGGGTAGCCTTTGCCAGTACAATCTCGGCATTGGCGCTGTAGCCTGAACGGATTTTGCCGCCCTTGGTAGAACGGATGGCTGCCTTTACCTCAAACTGGTTAGCACCATTGTTTTCTACAGCCTTAGGAGAGATATATTCCAGGTTAGCCTCGAAGTTGAGGTTCTGCAAGGCTCCGATGGTAATCTTCATCGGCATTCCTGTAACGAGACTTCCCACTTCGGTTTCATCGATATTGCCACGGAAGATGAGGTCGTTCATGTTGGCCACACTGGCGATGGTAGTACCATCGTTGAAAGTGTTGGCAAGAATCACGGAGTTACCTACCTTGACAGGAATATCGAGGATAATGCCCGAAATGGTAGAACGGATGAGGGTGGAAGAAGCGCTGGCATTGCTCTTGCTTACACCATCGCGCACCACCTGGAGAGCATCTTCGGCAGCGGTAACCTCCTCGCGTGCCTGTTTCATCGCCTGCTTTACCTTATCAAACTCATCGGCGCTGACCAGCTGTTTCTTGAAGAGCTGTTCCTCGCGACCATAATCCACCTGTGCCTGTTTCAGGTTGATTTCAGCAAGGCGCACGCGAGCCTGCGCCGAACTGAGCTGTCCCATATCCGGAATCACCTTTACCTTAGCGATTACCTCGCCCGCCTGAACATAATCACCTGCTTCTTTGCAAATCTCGGTGATGATACCGCTAATCTGAGGCTTTACGCTCACCTCGTTGCGAGGCTCAATCTTGCCCGTGATGACGGTAGTTTTCAAAACATCAGCCATCTTAGGAGTAAACTCAGTATACTCCACAGGCTTAGGCTGCGATTTCTCATAAAGGAACACGAAGGTTCCGATGAAGATCAAGGCGACTATCGCCGCAACAATCAACTTTGAATACTTTTTCATATCTTTTATATCTTATTTTTTCTTTTATTCGTCTCTCATCGCATCTACCGGCTTGATGCTCATGGCTCGCCATGCAGGGGCGAGTCCGGCTAGGCCGCCGAGAATGCAGATGAGGATGGCAGAAGAGATGGCCGTCCAGAAATCTACCTGGAAGTGGGCGGTAAGAATGCCATCCGTGGTACTTCCTACTTCCAGCATCTGCAGGATGGCAACGCCGAAGAGAATGCCGCTCATACCGGCTACCAGGGTGAGGAGAATACTCTCGGAGATGATTTGCGAGAGAATCATCTTAGGCGTGGCTCCGATAGCTCGGCGGATGCCTATCTCGGTGGTTCGCTCCTTTACCGTTACCATCATGATATTGGAAACTCCGATGGCGCCGGCGAGAAGGGTACCGATGCCTACCAGCCAGATGAGGAAGTTGACGCCCTTGAACAGGTTGTCGAGCATCTGGAAGAGAACTTCGGTATTGAACACCATAATGCCCTTTTCGTCAGTAGGGTCTATGCTGTGGGCTCTTGCTACGGTTTCTCTCATCCGTTGGGCAATGCTGCTCATCACTACGCCCGGTTTGCCGGTGGTGGCTATGATGTCAACCGCCTTACCCCGGTTATAAGCGCTGCGCAAAACCGATTGGGGCAGGGTGATGGTTTCATCGGCACGACCGCCGAAGTTCACGCCGTTGCCCGAGCGGTAATCTACGCCTATCACCATATAATAGGTAGAGTCTACTCTTACGCTCTTGCCGCACGGATCACCGCCGCCAGGAAAGAGATTCTTGTAAATCTGTTTGCCGATGACGCAAACCTTGCGCTGCTGGCGCACATCCATCTCGTTGATGTATCTGCCGTAAAACATCTGTGGCGCAGAAACTTTGGCGTAGTCAGGATTTACGCCCTGGGTGCTGCCGCTGAATTTCTTGTCACCGAACACTACCGACTTGTTGCCGCCGAAGAGCAGCGGGGTGATGACATCGAGTTCGGGTACCTGGTGGCGCAATCTGTCCAGGTCTTTCTCTTCCATCTGCCAGGAGCGCCCCTTGTTGAATCCCTTGTAGGGTTTGGTGGTGTTCTGCGCCCAGATGATAGCGGTGTTGGTGGCAAAGCCTGTGAAGTTGTTTTGCAGCATCTCCTTCAGTCCTTGTCCGCCACCCATCAGGGCGATGAGCATAAACACGCCCCAGAACACGCCGAAGCCCGTAAGCAGACTGCGGCTCTTGTTCCTCGTGATGGTGTCGAGAATCTCTTTATATGTATCTAAATCTAATCGCATAGCCTATTCTATATATATGATAAGGTGTAAGCAAGAATGAATTCAACATTCAACACTTAACATTCAACATTTTGCATTACTCTGCTCTCAGCGCCTCTATCGGTCGGATTCTTGCAGCCTTGATGGCTGGGATGAGTCCGGCGATGGTGCCTGCGATGACGATGGCGATGGTAGCACCGATGCAGGTGCCGAGGCCCACCGTAGGGTTCACAAACATGGCGGCTTTAAACAGTCCGGTATCTACGGTGGTGTGGCCGATGGTTGCGTCCATGATTTCGTTTGCCGCCACGCCGCATACCATTCCGATGTAGCCGAAGAACGAGGTGATGATGATGCTCTCGGTGATGATGAGCTTCAGTATCGACCAAGGTTTGGCACCGATGGCTTTTCTTACACCAAACTCTCGGGTTCGCTCCTTCACGGTGATGAGCATGATGTTGCTTACGCCCACGATTCCGCTCAGCAGGGTGAACAGACCCACTATCCAGAGTGCCGTCTGCATGATGGCGATTCCCTGGTTCATCTGGATGTTGTCCATGTATCGGTTCCAGAGCCAGATGGTGCGGTCGTCATCAGGTGCTGCCTGATGGTTGTTGTTGATACTGGCGCGGTAGTTCTTTTCAAACTGCTTGTTGTCCTCCTGGGTCTTCAGGTTCTTGATGGTGAACTCCAGACTTCCTGCATCATCGCCCTTGGCGTAGATAATCTTCACGGTGGAGTAGGCGGTGAAGGCTTCGGTATTGTTGCGCGATTCATCATCCTTGTAGATTCCCACCACCTGGAAGTTGAGGTTGTTCACCTTTACGTTCTTGCCCACCAGCGAACGGTAGTCTTTACTGAGTTCCTTGGCCTGGCTTCGGCTCAGCACCACATTCTTGCGCTGCTCCTTCATATCGATTTCGTTGATGAAACGTCCGGCTATCATTTCCGTCTTGTCGATTTTGGGATGTGTAGGAGCCACACCCACCAAAGACTGGCTTGCCACATAATTATCGCCATAGTTGATGTTCACGTTATACTGTTCCAGTCTTCCACCCACATCATCTACATACTGGCCGTAGGTCTGGTTGCTGATGAGGATATCCTTGTCGTTGAGCGTGATGCTTCTGCCTTCCTTCAGTCCCTTGTAAGCCTTGGAGGTTTCGCCTGGGAATACTCGCATGGAGTTGGCAAGGAACCGGGTGCTTTGCTGCAACTGGGCATTAATCAGTCCGTTGCCGGCGCCCAGCAGGAATATCAGCATGAAGATTCCCCAGGCAACGGCAAATCCCGTGAGCGAAGTGCGGAGCTTGTTGCGCTTCGACGTGCTCCATATTTCTTTGATTAATTCTCTCATGTTCCAAGTTCAAAGTTATTTCACGTAGTCTTTTGATACGAGATGATGGTCTCTGTTGTCTTCGATGCTTCCGATGAGTCCGTCCTTGATATGGATAACCTTATCGGTCTCGTTGGCAACACCGCTTTCGTGGGTTACCACCACGATAGTCATTCCCTCTTTCTGGTGCAGTTCCTTCAGCAGGTCCATCACTTCCACGCTCGTTTTGGAGTCGAGGGCTCCGGTAGGTTCATCGGCAAGGATGATTTCGGGTTTGGTGATGAGGGCACGGGCGATGGCTACACGCTGCTTCTGTCCTCCCGACATCTCGTTAGGATAATGGTTGGCCCATTGCTTCAAGCCCAGTTTTTCGAGATATTCCATCGCCAGTTCGTGGCGCTTCTTGCGGCTCACGCCCTGGTAGAAGAGTGGAAGCTCTACGTTTTCCACCGCCGTCTTGAACGAGATGAGGTTGAACGACTGGAAGATGAAGCCAATCATCTTGTTGCGGTATTCGGCAGCATGGGTTTCCGAGAGGTCTTTGATGAGCACATCGTTGAGTCGGTATTCTCCCGTATCGTAGTTGTCGAGAATACCCAGTATATTTAATAAGGTGGATTTTCCCGAGCCGGAAGCACCCATGATGCTGACGAACTCGCCACGCTCGATGTCGAGGTCGATGCCCTTCAGCACATGGAGTGGCTGAGCACCCTGATAGGTCTTGTTGACGTCTTTTAGATGAATTAATGACATATAATACGCTTGTTTATTGATATGAATTTAAAACGTTAGACGCTTGCAACCTTCTGAAAGTTGCAAGCGTAGCTCTTTTTTAAAAACGTGATTATATCTACCTTATTATATATAAGGCAAAGATAGTAGTTAAAAATATGCTTTTGAAAATGAATAGTGTCATCATATCCTTATCTTTTTGAGATTCTTCTCCAACTCTTCCTTCACTTCATCGATGGAGATGTCGAGAAGCTGCATTTGTCGGGCGAGTTCCGGGAGTCTTTCTTTCATAAACTCCTTTTTGCGGGTTTTCTTGATCTGCTTCTTGGCTCCTGCGGAAACAAAGTAGCCCAGGCCTCGCTTGTTGTAGATAATCTCATCGGTGGCAAGCAGGTCGTATGCCTTCACGGCTGTGTTGGCATTTACCTCCAGCAGTACGGCGTATTCCCTGACGCTCGGTATTCGTTCGTCTTCCTTGTACTTGCCCGCCAGAATCTCATCGCTCAATCGTTCGGCTATCTGTACGTATATTGCTTTATCGTTACTGAAATTCATAATCTTCAAATTTTAATTCTTAGATGTTGATCCACTTGTTGCAGATAACCTGCATACGGGTAAAGAGCTTGTAGGATGCCCAATAGTTGAAGGCTGATATAACTAGGAATATAATTATATAAGCGAAGATGAATGCATGGCTATAGGCATTTACAAACATTGGGTCTAAGAAATTGAACACACCAACCTCACCTAATCCATTGATGGCATAACCAATAATAAGCATTAAAAGTAGCCCTATAAAAGTTGTTGATAATATAGGGTGTTTACGGAAGAAGGTCGCTCCTAGCGTAAAGAATGAGTGGACGAAAATGGCGTTGATTAACATAAAAAGCATCCCCTCAAAGTCTAGCGCACTTTTATTAACTTCTACAAATCCATTTCCGATGAACGTTAGAAAGTTCCATGTGATGGAAGTATGCAACCCTGGTGTGAGGATAAAGCTGAATAGAAATTGTATGAAGTCGGCAATGATGGTTGCGCCAAGGGTCAGAAGCAAGCCTCCTACCGTGATGTTCAGTAATCGACCTAAGTATTTCTCTAGGTTGGAAGCAGGCAACATCAAAAAGTTCTCTCGCTTTATCTTCGTTTTCATGTTTCGGAAGCAATTTCCTACAAATATGTAGAAACTGATGGTGAACACTATCAGAATATTGGTAGAAACTACATCGGAATAAGTTCCAAAGAATAAGTATTCTGCATCTGTAGAACTTAGTGATCTGCTACGAAAAGTGCAGAGGCAGATGAGGGCAAGTAATGTGATGCCGAACGCCAAACCTATCATGGTGCGGAAGTAGGTCTTCCAATTACTGAGAATATCCCAGCGTATTACCATCTTAAATCTATTGAAATCAAAAGTATTATTCATAATCATCTGTTTTTAATCGTTTAACTTTCCATTAATCACTGCATTGAAGAGCAATTCCAGGTTCATCTGTGTTTCCTGCTCACCCTCCTGTCGCTTGCAGATGGCGGCATTGCCCTGCAGGGTTGGCTCGGCGT
>CAVBFV010000083.1:0-4184 GCA_963594575.1 Lachnospiraceae bacterium
GTAATAGGTGATGCCTCCGGCTTCCCTATCACCAAGGATTTCTTGAAGAAAATGAAGAAGAGATGGTTCTAGGGCGTTTTTTCAATGTTTTCATCTATCTTCCTCCCTATCACATGGGGGCAGTATCAGTTTTGAAAACGGACATTAAAATACAAAAACTCCCAAATACAAATATACAAGAACTTCGCCCTAACAACCTCGAAAAAAGGGGAGTTAGGGCGGAGCTATCTACAAATATTATTTCTTCTCTTCCAGATGCTTCTTCACGGCATCCTCGATATCAGCCTTGTAATTCAAGCCGTAGAGGCGGTAGAGATCCTGCATGTGGAGCATTCTTGGGAAGAAGTTCTCCAGGTTGCGCTTGTCCTTAGCAGTCCACTGAACCTCAGAAAGGGCGGCAAGTCTTGGCAACAGCTCCCACTCCATCTTCTCGGCATCCTTTACCCACTCGGTCCAGATACAACCTTCGGCACCGATGATGTTCTTCTGCTCGGCAGGAGTCAACTTATCAGAGCAAGGATCCAGATCATATACCCGCTGGATGCTAGGAATACCCTCTATCTTGTTGATGCGAGGATTGCTGAAATAGAAATTGCTGATAGGAGCCACGATGGTAGGATGACCTTCACGGGCTGAACGGATGCTGGCATTCACACTGGTCCAACCGCAAACGGTGATGTCCTTGGATGGAGTTCCTTCCAGAATCTCATCCCAACCCATCATCTTTCTGCCACGGTTTCTGATCTGCTTCTCTATCTCACCCATAAACCAGGTCTGGAGCTGCTCTTCCTTGCTGTGCTTAGGAAGTTCCTGGATGCCGAGCTCTGCAATCTTCTTCTGACAGTTCTCGCAAACCTTCCAACGGTTCTTAGGACACTCATCGCCACCAATATGAATATACTCTGATGGGAAAATATCCATGATCTCATCCATCACGTCCTTGGCAAACTGGAGGGTCTGAGCCTTGCCGGCACACAACACATCCTCGAAAACACCAAAACGGGTAGCTACCTCGTAAGGACCACCGGTACAGCCCAACTCAGGATAAGATGCCAGGGCAGCCAGCATGTGGCCCGGCATATCCACCTCAGGAATCACGGTGATGTATCGGTCGGCTGCATACTTCACGATTTCGCGTGCTTCCTCCTGGGTATAATAACCTGATACAGGTACGCCATCAAACTCGTTTTTGTTGGTTGGCAGGATGGTCTCCTTGCGTTTGGAACCGATCTGGGTAAGCATCGGATACTTCTTGATTTCAAGACGCCAGCCCTGATCCTCAGTAAGATGCCAGTGGAAATAATTGATGTTGTGCATCGCAAAGACATCAATCAACTTCTTGAGATAAGGTACGCTGAAATAATGGCGGCCCACATCAATCATGAATGCACGATAAGCAAAGCGGGGAGCATCGGTAACCTCGGCAGCAGGAAGAGAAACACTCTTCACGTTCCTGGTGATAGGCAATGCCTTCATCACACTCTGGATGCCATAGAAGATACCAACATGAGAGGTGGCTGAAATGGTGATGCCATTCTTGTTGACCACAAGAGAATAAGCCTCAGACTGGGTATCGCCAGCATTCAGCGCCAGACGGATCTGACCCTTCGCCTGCTTGTCGGTAGTCTTTACCTCGATACCGGTTACCTCCTTGATATGAGATGCCAGGAACTCGGCGTCCTTCTTCTGCTTCTCATCTCCAGCAGCATAATAGATTGTAGTTTTGGCTGTGATGCGGAAAGGAGCGCTGCTCATCTCCTTGACTTGCTGAGGCAATGGAACAATCTGCCAACTGCCCATGTTCACATCCTTGGCTGATAATGAAAGGCTAGCCAAAAAAGCCATAGTTAGAATGATTCTTCGTATCATAATTTTGAATGAATAGGTTTTAAATCACTGCAAAATTACGATTTTATACCGAAAGTACGGCATAATTTGAAGAAAAGCATCCTTCACTATGGCTTTTTTAACCTATTTTGGGTCTGGCGACTGCCAGATGGCGGTTTCTAGAACAGATTCACGATGCGGTCGATGTCAACCGAAAGTCCCACTGAGAAGGTGCGACCGGTGGTCATCGCCGAACTCCAATAATACTTCTCAGGTGTATAATCGAAGAGATTATCTACCGTGAAGTTCAGATTGACGGCATCCAGGAATCGCTGCTGAAGCGTGAACTTCCACAACTGATATGCCTGGTCATGCTTCTCGATGTTCGTATCTGGAGATGACAGGTATCTGCCTGACAGAGCGGCATTGATGCGATAGAACGAACAGAGCTGGCGATCGTAGTCGAGACGCCAGGTAGCTGAATGCGGACGAGGCTGGGAGAACTGGGAATCTACACTTCTGCCACCCACATGGAGATAACTGTAGTCGAGTTTCACACCGAGTCCCATATCCGAACGGTACTGGGCACTGAAGTCGATGCCGCTCACCTCTACTCCATCCTCGTTGCAATAACGCGAAGCCACATCCGGCTGACCGGTTCCCGGGGTATAATCGGCATAATCCTCGGTAGTGATGCGCTTATCATACTTATTATAATAACCCATGAGAGTAAGACTATACTGACCGGTAAAGAAGCCAGCATTCTTCACCCTTCCGGTATGCTCCAGCGCCAGGTTGTAGTTGTTGCTTTTCTCCGGCTTCAGATCCGGATTACCGTAAATCATCTGCATACCTGCCATATCAAAGTTCATATACATCTCCTTGAGCGTTGGGGCACGGAATCCGCCTGCATAGTTGGCACGGATGGAGAAACCCTTCCACTTGGTCATCAGAGCCAGACGACCGGTAGTGGCATGCTGGCTGGATGCAGAGAAGTAATCATGACGAAGACTTGCCACGATGTTCAACCACTGCAAAGGATTGTAATCGAACTGGGCGAAGGCATCGTATGAATTCTGAGTCTTGGAACCATTGTTGGCAAACTGATAGGTGGTGAGATAATCGTTCAGGAAATCTGCACCTACCGTCAATGTATTCTTGCCGAAGATATGGGAATAGAGGGCACGGACGGTGTTCTGACGGTTGGTATAATCGTGGTCGTGAGTACGCTCATCATTCACATATCGAGCCTTGTCATACTGGTCGAAGCCGTAAGAAATCTCCAGATTATCATTCTCCGAGAGATTCATCACGGTCTTCAGTCCGGCAGAATAATCCATGTAATGATCATCATAGTTGCTGCGCTTGCTGATACGATTGAAATAACTGCCACGACCTATCAGTTTTACCTTATCAGAGAGCTTGTAGGTAAGACGCTCCTTCACATTGAAGGTCTCTCCACCATAGATATGGAGGATGTTGGATTCTGTATCGAAAGGACTGGTGAGCTGCACCTCATCCGATGTGGTGCGCTGGATGCTGGTCTGCGAATTCCACTTTCCGGCATTGAAGCTGAAACTTCCACCGTGGCGCCACTCCTTGTTGAAGTCGTTGTAGCGGGTATTGACATTGGCAGTCCAAGGCTCGCTGTTTTCACGGGAGATGATGTTGATGACACCGGCTACGGCATTGGCGCCATAGAGCGCCGAAGCTGCACCCTTTACTATCTCGATACGTCCTACATTATCCAAGTTCAGACGACTATAATCTACATTATCCATGGTTTCGCCAGCCAATCGTTCGCCATCTACGAGGAAGAGCACGGCGTTTCCACCGAAACCATTCATGTTGAGAGAAGTCTCCTGATTCATGGCATAGCCGAATTCCAGACCCGGCATCTGCTCGGTGAGGAGGTCCTGGATATTGGTAGCATCTGCAATCTTGATATCATTGGCGGTAATCAGACGGGTTACCACAGGAGCATCCTTCAAAGCCTTCGGAGTTCGGGTTGCGGTAACTACCACCTGATCGAGGGCTGTAGCATCCGGTTGAAGGCGAAGCACATGCTGCTCACCTTTTCTCTCATCCGCTTTCAGTACGAAAGTCTGAGTCTGATAGCCCACAAAGCTCACCTTCACTCTCACCGCTCCATCCTTGCTGTAAGGAATGCGGAAATATCCGTCTTCATCAGTTGTTACCCCACTCTTTGCATGCAAAATCTGGACGGTAGCACCCGCCAGAGGTGCGCCCGAATCATCGAGCACCCTACCCACGACATCGCCCTGGGTTTCGGCTTTCAGATTCAGGCACAATCCGCAAAGGATCAGGAATAGTGCGAATATCTTTTGTTTCATCGA
>CAVBFV010000083.1:4611-10874 GCA_963594575.1 Lachnospiraceae bacterium
CTGCTGCAAGAGCTGAATGCTACACACATAGAAACCAAAGCCAACATCATGGCCATCATTGTCTTAAACTTTTTCATTTTTCTTTATTTTTCTTTTAGTTACAATAATATTTTCTGTTTGAGGGGATTTGCAATCCCCGATTATTTATCTTCCGGAACATAGATGATTTCGCCATTCTCCAGCTGGTAAGCAATGCCTACCTTCTTTCCCTTGTTGCCAGATTTCTGGCTCTGGTCTTCAGAAGGAGTATAGCGATTGATCTTCTGTCCATCCTTGGTAATGATTTCCATATTCTCCTTGCCAGGGTTCTTCACCATCGTAAAGTTATCCTTGCTGAACATTTCCGTCATATTATAGCGCGAAACGAGTGCCACCATCAGGGCAAGGGCAAACACCATCGCCACATCGAAGAGGTTGCTCACTACGCTCATCGGATCATCATCCTCGCCATCATGCGCAAGCCTATTTCTGCGTCTCTGTCTCATAAATTATATATCTTTACTTTTTTACCTTTTTACTTTTTTACCTTTAAAAGCCTTTTTACTTTTCCTCCAAAAGGTCTGCCATAAACTCGAGGTTGCTCATATCCTCGGTATACCAGCGGTTCTTGGTCTGCTTGGTTACGAAACCGATGGCTGCAGAGAACAATCCCACTACGGTGGTAGCGAAAGCCACCTGCATGTTGTAAGCCATCGAAGCAATATCGCCGGTAGAAAGACCGACCAGGGCAGGACCCATCGGAATCAAGGTACCCATCAAACCGAGCATCGGACCCATCTTCAGGAGTGTAGAAGGAAGAGAAAGATCCTTCTCAACAAACTGGGCATACTGGTCGAGGATGCGGTTCACCTGCGCCTTGCTCTGACGGTTGTCCACGAGTTTCTTCATATAGGAAACGATGACAGCCTGCTTGTTCTTTGGCAAGCGATTGCCCAGGGTATCGATGTTATCGAGTGTCAGGGTGTTCATCTGTTCACGAATCTCCGCACCCGACTTGCGCTTTACAAGATACTGTCCGAAGAAACCTCCAAGGAGCAACAAGGCTCTGAGGAAGAAGAAAATCAACAAAATAATCACAGGAACCAGCATGCCTGTGGAAATCCAAAACAATACGTCTGATATGTAATTCATCTTTTTTATAATGTTAAATGTTGAATGTTGAATGTTAAGTTGGGGCTTGCGCCTTTACAGTTTCTGTGATAAGCGCTGCATCTTGATGCGATAGCAGCCCCATCCTATCGCCATTCCTACGATGACGATGGCGATGACGCCGAGAAGCGAGAGGGCATCGAAACTGTTGAATCCTGCCACGGCAGTCCTGCCATTCACCGTACCGATAATGCCCATCAATCCGAGCAGCACCTCTACCAGGAAAAGCAGTTCCAAGCGGATTGGTCGCTCCGGCAAGAGCCATCTCAAACCGTAGGTGAATACCGGAATCAAGACCAGCAGCACTACGGCAAGCACCCATGCCACTACCTGGAACGATACGCCGGGAAGCAGGAAGATGGTCATCACCAGAACACTGAACAGCACTGGGAAAACCAGCAAACCCGGGAAATACTTCAGGAAGATGAAGAACACCCATTTGCGGCGACTCACATGTTCCGAAGTCTTTAGATCTACGTGGTGCACACAGAAAAGCATCGTGAGTGCCACGTCGATGCTCAGCAGCACCGCCATATCGAGCATCAGCTTCTGGTCGGCTATCCAGGCCGCAATCTGCGTCTTCGACTGCTCAATGGCGAATGGCCAAGTCATTCCCACGAAGAAGGCTACGAGCACCGAGATAATCATAATCTCCTTCACTCCGTGGAAGGTCTGCTTCAGCACAAAACTGAAGCAAACCAATATCATCATTACTAAAACTAATGTCTCCACTTTTTTTAATGTTGAATGTTAAATGTTGAATGTTGAATTATTCTTCACTGTTAAGTGTTGAATTATTCTTCACTCATCATTTTGCGACGACGTCGCAAATATATCGCGAGCACAACGAACGCTACGATGACGATGACACCTACTACGATGCCGCTCACCACAGTAGTGGTCTTCTGAGCTTCCTCATTCAGCGTCTCCTTCTTCATCACCATACCCTTGTCGCTGCTGTTCTTCGCAGCCTCAGCATCGCGGATCTGTTCTACATTCTGCTGATATTCCTTGGCAGAAGCAGCATCGGTCTTGCTGGCGATATAGTTGCGCAGCTTGGCATTGTCGCAAACGAAACCGGAGCATGAAGGCTTATACTTGTTCACGGTCTCGGTATGAAGCTTGGCGATGTCCTTGAGCTGCTGAGGAGTAGCCTTCCACATTCCCTTGCGGGCACTCTCCATCATCACGGCGGTCATCTCCATCAGCGCAGCCGGATTCTGCTTGTCGAAGAACTCCTTGGTGCCGAGATGGTACTTGTCCTTGACATATACATTATAGATCTCGTCCCACATCTCCTTGTCGATAGCCTTAGGCTTCATCACATTCCAGCCGTAGGTATTGGTTACGATTTCTGCGAATGTGCTGGCACTGCTGGCTCCACCCTTCATCTTCTCCTTGATATAGGCTGGATTGAAGATGGTGGTTCTGCCCTCGATGCCGATAGCCTCCTTCACCTCCTGCATTCTCATATTGCTATGGTTGCGATAGTCGGCGAGATAAGCATCCGGATCCTTACCGGTTACGTTGCGCACAGCGAGGTTCATACCTCCCATAAACTCATATACGTGGTCGAGACTCAAGGCACCCCAGGTGTTGCTCTGTCGTGGCTGAACCACCACATCGGTACGGGTCAGCGCTGCCTCGAAAGCAGCCTTGCGCACGGTCTCCCAGTTCTTCTCATCACCGTAGTAGGCACCCATATTGTTCATATAGACCTCGGCAATCTGACTCTCCTTATCCCAGCGGTCGCCTGCGGTTACCATCTCCTGGATACCGGTACCATAGTTGCCGTTTACGCCTCCAAACACTCGATACATACTTACCTCACGTGCCTCCTTTGGCGACATGCCCTTCTCTACGAGCACTCGTTCCGATTCGGTAACACCGGCTTTCACCAGGTTGTCATACTTATCACCCTTGGCATTTGCTGCCATCTCTATCGCCTTGTTGATGAGGAAGAGACGGGATGCAGCAAGGTCGCGGAGCTGACCGGAAGTCTGAACCACGACATCGATGCGAGGACGGCCCAACTGCTTGGATGGGATGAGACGCAGATCGGTAACACGACCGAAGGCATCTCTTACCGGTTCTACACCGAGCATATAGAGAATCTGGGCGATGGTAGCACCCTCTGTTTCGATAAACTCGCTACTCCAGAGCGTGTAGCTCACCTTACGAGGATATTCACCCTTATGTCGCTCACAATACATCTTGATGGTATTGTCGCAAAGTTCCTTTGCCTTCTCCCAGGCATCCTCCGAAGGTGTATTCTCCACATTGATGGAGAAGAGATTCCTACCGGTAGGCAGGGTGTTCGGATTCACAATCAAATCACCACCAGGAGATGGAGCGGTAAAGCCGCCATTCAGGGCATTCATCAGAGAAGACATCTCGTTGAGCGGACTCTGACGGAGCGCCTCCGAATACTTGCCTACATTCTGCAAGGCATGCTCTACGGTAGTAATCGCCTGAGCCAGATGAATCTGCTGACGGGTATATTTAGGTGCTTTCGACATCCTCATACCCTTATCTTTAGAAGATTTCTGAGATGCTTTGCCCTTGCCGGCTTTCGCCATCTTCGCCTTCTTCAAATCCTCCTGATACCATTTCTGTCCCTTCTTGATGGCTTCCATCATCTTGTCAGGGAAGCGACCGGTCTGCTCCATCTTCTCAAAAGCCTCACGACTCATCTGCGGAATCTTCTTCTTATGAGAAACCTTGGCAGCACGGAGCTCGCTTACCGTACGGTGGTCTACCTTCTTCGGCTTCGCCTCCTTCGCTCCACCCATCTGGTCTGCCATCTGCATCATCATCTGGATAGGATCCGGAGCTGCCTGCATCGCCTCTACCTTACGGGCCATCTGGAGTTCGGCAGGAGTGATTCCTACATAACGGCAGATGTATTCATCAGAAACCGAGGCTGAACCCAGAAGCTGGGTCACGGTATTGCGTGCCTTGCTCAGATAGAGACGGTCGAAAAGCTGCTTGTGCTTCTCCACACCCTCCTGGGCACGACCTTTCAGCTTATCTACTGCCAGCATTCCGTAGGCAATAGGATCTGTAGCCATCGCATAGACACTGGTGCGGACATCATCGTTATCGTATGGCACACCCAGAGTATAGAGCTTGCCGGTAATCTTCTCATTAGCCAACTCTTCTGCATAGTTCTCTACTCGTGCGATTTCATCTGCAGAATAAGGCTTGTTCATCTGCTTGGCATCGAGCCCCAGTTCACGGGCGATTCCCATCTTCACGGTCAGCGCCTTCACCTTGAGCGACTGTTCGGCAGATGCCTTCTTTTCGTAAGACTGGATGGCATCACTCAACTGCTTATAGGTTTGTCGCAATTCGCTCTCCTTGAAAGGAGGAGTGAGATAGCTCTGGGTCTGGGCATAGGTGCGGCGCTTGGCAATCATCGCCTCGCCCACATTGCCGATGGTATATATATAAAGATGTGGAACCACACCAATCAATCGGTCACTCCAGTCGTTGCTGTCGAGTGCCACCTGCTTTCTCGGGGTATATTCCAGCGAACCGTGGGTTCCGAAATGGATGAGTGCATCGGCACTAAAACCATAACGAGCCCAGAGATAAGAGGCAACATAGGTGTAAGGAGGTGCCTGGTCGGTGCCATGCACAATCTTGAAGGAGTCGCCTCCCACGCCTGCCATCACCTGTGGAAGCAGAGCCACATTACCGAACTGCAGTCTTGCCACCGCCAACTTACCGTCATCGGTAGCCATATATTTGCCAGGGAAGGAACCATAGAGCTGATTCATCTCCTTGATCATCTTCTTAGACAAAGCCTTCTGGGTCCATCCGGCAAACTGCTGGGCGGTAACCAGGGCTGGATGTCCAGACTGGAGGAACTGGGTATAAGCTCCCTCGGCATAGGTTCCGAAGACGGCACCCTGAGCCTGGATCATCTTTGCCAGTTCCTGAGGATTGGCAGGCAACTTGCCTACATTGTATCCCTCATTCTTCAAGCGAACCAGGAGATTGTAGAGCGATGGAACCACTTCCATTCCCGAACCGGTGAGTGCATTCTGACCGGGACCCTTGAAGTAGAAGATGGCGATGCGCTTGTTGCTGTTCTTCTTGTTCTTCAGATTCACATAGCCCTGCACGCTCTCCACGAAACTCTCCATTCTGTCAGGGATGCCGTAAACCTCCTGCAAGCCCTCCTTGTTGATGCGCTGTCCGAAAACCACGTATGGACGGATGGCACCATCAATCTCCGGAGTCACGATACTCTGCGACATGAAACCGCCGTTCATTCCCTGCTTGTCGTTCTCCCAATCGGTGGTCAAGCGGTTGATATTAAGAGGTGAGAACAGTGGAATATTCTTCTGCTTCAGGAACTCAACGAAGTAATCGCCCAGTCTGCCATGCGCCATATTCACAACGGCATTCGCCTGGATACTGTCGGCATGATGACCGGCGATAAAGCCCTGCAGCTGGTTGATGCGATACACCATGAATCCCTTCTTCTCAAAAGCCTTCTCCATATCAGGAGCCGCACCCATAAAACCGGTGAGCAAGATGGTAGGAGCACCTTTCTTATATAATCCATTCTTCGCCAGGAAGGTATTGTACTCACGGATGCTGTTGAAACCCAGTTCATCGCCCTTTTCATCTTTCGGGTCAAAATGAGTCAGGAGATAGTTTGGTCGCTCATCCACACGTTCCGGTTCTGGAGCCATGAACTTCTTTCCGTCGATAAACTTACGGACATAAGCGAGCATACTGTGATAATTCTTCTTGCTGCCGTTCTCGATGTACTGCATCAGATAATCTGCATCGAAGTTATCTACCGATACGATATTGTTGGCTGGGTTGGTAGCAGCATGCGTCAGGGTCGGCACCTTGTAGGAAGCCTCTTCCAACTGCTTGCGCTGGTTCTCGTCGATTCGGAGACCCATACCATTCACGATAATCATATCGTAATCATCCAGATGATCGAAATCATCGGTTGTGATCTCACTCAGTTTAATCATCGCATTGTCGTTGGCATGCGAAATCTGTCCCAGCGCAATAGCCTGATAGTTGAGGAAAGCGATGCGGGTAGTACCCACCCAGGCAGAGTAAGCCTTCGCCAAACCTCCCAGAAC
>CAVBFV010000084.1:0-10763 GCA_963594575.1 Lachnospiraceae bacterium
ATCAAGTTTATGCTTTATTAACGAGAAGTTTTCTATGGGGGTGCTGAGTAGTTACAAGTTATATATTGTGTGTAAAAAATGCTTAATTAATCTCTTTTTTCTCCGAAGAATAGAAAATTATCTCCGAAGGATAAAATAATATCTCCGATAAATAGGAAAATATCTCCGAAGGATAAAATGATATTTCCGAAAGAGATTTTTCTCCTGATTATATATCCCGGCACAGATTGCTGCAGATGATTTTCTGTTGCATGCAGAACAGGATTTTGGATGTGATTTTTGGGAGGTGAAGGTGAAGGGTGTATTTTTAATCTTTATATTATATTCTTTATTTTAGGGTTTTTCCGATTTTTGACCCTAGGGTCTTTTTTCCGGTTTTTACCCTAACCCTTCACGCGTATATATAAAAAAGAGTTTTCAAACCTTCACCCTTCACCTTTTTGGCGATTCTTTTGATGGTCAGAGAGTTACGGGTGAAGGGTGGTGAAGGCACTTTCTTGTTTTGTATTAAACACTTTTTTGCATTTGGACATTTTAAGGAGAGTTTGGTTGGGAACGGAGAAATATGAACTTGCTTAGGAAAAGAGAAAGGAGATCATGAAAAAGCCCGATAAAAGTCGACTTTTATCGGGCTGGAATTGTTATGATTATTTACTTGTTGAATGCATAGAACAAACCATCATTCATAGCCATGCGAACCTGGTATAAACCATTGGCATCTGCTGGGACGTTGATCTTCTCGCCACTTGGCAAGCAAGCCTGGATGCTGCCATCCTCGTTGAAGCTGAAAAGCTCACGGATATCGCCATCCTTGCTGTATGACCAACTCTTGTGCTTCTTGTCGAACACAAAGTATGATTTCTCACCATCTGGGTCGGTAATCTCGTAGCCATTCTTCAATGTCTTGATGGCATACATGCGACCATCCTTACCCATTACGTCCTTAGTAGTTCCTACCTGACCAATCACCTTGTCGCCTGTCCAGAACTCGATAGAGTTGATAACGAGAAGGTCTGCAAATGAACATACTGCGTAAGCTGGAGAGATAAGTACGAAGATAATCTCGTTTACAAACTTGTTGTCTGTTGCTCTCTTGTTCCAGTCAAGTACGGAATTTGTCAGACCAAATGAGCCGATGCAAGAACTGAATGTCAAGGCGCCCAACAGGACTGCGATGACAGGTTTAGTTAAATTTTTCTTCATAGTCATAAATTAATTTATATGTTGAGAATCTTTTACTTCGCAGACTCAAACTCGCGCAAGAAACGAGTATCGTTTTCAGAGAAGAGACGAAGGTCGCTCACGCGATATTTCAAGTTGGTGATACGCTCAACTCCCATACCGAAGGCATAACCCGTATAGACATTGCTGTCGATACCACAAGCCTCAAGATCATGAGGGTCAACCATACCGCAACCTAAAATCTCAACCCATCCGGTATGCTTGCAGAAGTTGCAACCCTTACCGCCACAGATGTTGCAGGAGATATCCATCTCGGCACTAGGTTCTGTAAATGGGAAGTAGCTAGGACGGAGACGAATCTTGGTATCTGCACCAAACATCTCACGGGCAAAGGTAAGGAGCACCTGCTTGAGGTCGGTGAAACTTACGTTCTTATCTACATAGAGACCTTCTACCTGATGGAAGAAACAGTGAGCGCGGGCGCTGATAGCCTCGTTACGATAAACGCGGCCTGGGCAGAGCACACGGATAGGTGGCTCATGAGTTTCCATATAGTGAGCCTCGTCGTTAGAAGTATGGCTGCGGAGGAGCACATTCTTGGTAACGTCGTCGCTATTGGTCTTCTCTATAAAGAAGGTGTCCTGCATATCGCGGGCTGGATGGTCGGCAGCAAAGTTGAGCATCGTAAATACGTGCTTGTCGTCATCTACCTCAGGACCCTGGAAAAGGGTAAAGCCCATGCGAGCGAAAATGTCGATAATCTGATTCTTCACTACGGTGAGTGGGTGGCGGGTACCGAGCGCTACAGGGTAGGCGGTACGGGTCAAGTCGATATCATCGCTTGATGCCTCGGCTTCTTCCATCTGCTCCTTCAGTCCGTTGATCTTCTCAAGGGCTGCGTTCTTCAATTCGTTGATTTTTACACCAACCTCTTTCTTCTGGTCGGCTGGCACTGTGCGGAAGTCGGCCATGAGGGCGTTAATCTCGCCCTTCTTGCTCAGATACTTGATTCGAAGCTGCTCTACTTCTTCTGCGTTTTGGGCAGTCAAAGTGCTCACTTCTTTCAAGAGTTCGTCTATTTTTTCTAATAACATATCTATATTTTTATCTTTTTTGACTGCAAAGATAACATTTTTTGCTTAAAAGATGAAATAATTCAAAAGAAAGTTGTACTTTTGCATGGAAAATTTGAGAAATTTAATAGGTTTATGAAAAAACTCTGTTTATTAACGGTGTTGATGGCGGTGCTTACCATCGTTTGCTTCACGTCTGTGGGATGCACAGACAAGAAGCCTGCGCCTGCCATTGATTCGGCTTCATCCGACTCGGTGATTGCCGACACCCAAGCGATGGACTCTACAGAACAGCTGATAGAGGAGACTCCGATGCCAAAGGCGGCTGACGAGCTTTTTGATGATTTCGTGTTTAATTTTGCAGCTAACAGAAAGTTGCAGAAAAGTCGTATTGTCTTTCCGCTGCCGGTATATCACGGTGAGAAACTGATCAAGAAGATAGAAAAAGCCCATTGGAAGATGGAGCATTTCTTCATGCGTCAGGATTATTACACGCTGATCTTTGATAATCAGAAACAGATGAAACTGATGAAGGATACTACTATCGATCATGTAGTAATAGAAAAGGTGTTCTATAGTAGAAAGACAGTTCAGCAGTTTGTGTTTAATCGCATCAATGGTCAGTGGATGATGACTAGTATTTGCTACAAGCCTATGTATCAGAATAATAATGCCAGTTTCCTAAAGTTTTACGGTCAATTTGCTACTGATACCGCTTTCCAGGCTCGCCACATCCACAATCCGGTGAAGTTTACCGGTCCTGATCCTGATGATGATTTCAGTACGATGACGGGTGATATAGAACCGGAAACATGGCCTGCCTTTGCTCCGCAACTGCCTCACGGCATGATTTACAATGTAATCTATGGTCAGAAATATACCGAGAGCAACCAGAAAATCTTCGTGATTCGTGGTATTGCCAATGGTATGGAAACCTCTCTTACTTTTAAAAAGATTGGAGGAAAATGGGAACTGATCAAACTGAATATGTAGCTTTTTAGTAAGTAGTAAAAGTTTAACCAGATATGAAAGATATTCGTAACTATAGCCTTTTGGCTCACAATACATTCGGAATCGATGCTAAATGCAACAGATTTCTGGAGTATACTTCTGTAGAAGAAGCCCGACAAGTTGTTGGCTTGCTGACAGAGGCAGATCAGCCACTGCTCATTCTGGGTGGTGGCAGCAATCTCTTGCTGACCGGTGATTATGCAGGTACAGTGCTCCATTCGGCTATTATGGGTATTGAGGTTCTTGACAACAAGACTTTGGCAGCTGCAGAGGGGGATGATGCATTGTGCAACCCGGATTGGGTCTTCCTTTCCTGTGGCAGTGGTGAGGTGTTTGATGATGTGGTGGCTTATGCCGTAGAGCATGGCTATCATGGAGCTGAGAATCTGAGCATTATTCCAGGTGAGGTAGGTGCCAGTGCGGTTCAGAATATTGGTGCCTATGGAGTGGAAGCCAAGGATATTATATATAAGGTGGAAGCTGTTGAGATAGCTACGGGCAGGGTAGTGGTGTTTGATAATGCCGACTGCGAGTATAGCTACCGGCAGAGTAAATTTAAGCATGACTGGAAGGATAAGTATCTGGTAACCCATGTGATTTACCGTTTGCAGAAGGCCTTTCGTCCGGATCTGGATTATGGTAATATCCGTTCTGCGCTCGAAGCTAAGCATATTGCTAAGCCTACAGCCCAGCAGCTTCGTGATGTCATCATAGAAATTAGAGAGGCAAAATTGCCAGATCCTAAGCTACTCGGTAATGCAGGCAGTTTCTTTATGAATCCTATTGTAGAGAAGGCTAAGTACGAAGAACTGGCTGCTCTTTATCCGGGTATGCCTCATTATACCATCGATGACGCTCATGAAAAGATTCCGGCTGGCTGGATGATCGACCAGTGTGGCTGGAAGGGAAAGAATCTGGGTAGAGCCGGTGTGCATGACAAGCAGGCACTGGTGCTTGTGAATCGTGGTGGCGCTACGGGTGAGGAAATCGTTAAACTCTGTGAGACCATCCAGAAGGATGTGAAGCAGAAGTTTGGCATTGATATTCATCCGGAGGTAAATGTTAAGTGAAAAGTGAAGAACGAAGAGTGAAGAATTCGTTTGTTTTTCCCAAAAAAATATTTGATTATTAATGAAGGTAACTTTATTAGGTACAGGCACATCGGGTGGTGTGCCTTCATTGGGATGTACATGTGAGGTGTGCCGGAGTACGGATCCGCATGATAAAAGGTTGCGCAGTGCTGCAATGATAGAAACGGAGAAAACCCGTATTCTGATAGATGCCGGACCGGATATACGGCAGCAGTTGCTGCGTGTGCCTTTCAGAAAGATAGATGGTGTACTGATTACGCATATCCATTACGACCATGTTGGTGGTATTGATGATTTGCGCCCTTTCTGTATCTTTGGTGATATCAATATCTATGGCGATGATATCGTTACAGAGGGTCTGCCTCATACAATGCCTTACTGCTTTCCTAAGGATGCAGAAAAACTCTATCCGGGTGCTCCGAAACTCAAATTGCATACCATTCATCCGCATGAACATTATCAGATTGGGGATGTTGGGTTTGTGCCCATCCGTGTGATGCACGACCAGATGCCTATTCTCGGCTATCGGTTCGGTAAGTTTGCCTATATTACCGATATGAAATCAATGGGTGATGAAGAATATGCTTATTTGGATGGTGTGGAAACACTCGTAATTAACGCACTCAGATTTGAGAAAATACATCACAGCCATCAGCTGGTGGCTGATGCTATTGAAGTATCACACAAGATAGGAGCAAAGCACACTTATTTTATCCATGTAACTCATCAGATTGGTTTCCACGATGAAGCGAATAAAAGGCTGCCTGAAGGCTTTGAATTTGGCTTTGATCAAATGGAAATATACGTGGATAATGAGTAAAGTATAGTTAAAATAATGCTCGATTTTATGCTAAAGAATTAATTAAGGTTAATTATTTAATCTTTTTTGAAGAAAAGCTTGCGAGTATCATAGATTATTTCTATATTTGCATGTGTGTTTTTCATAGTATTAGATTTAAGGTTAACAAGGTATTGGGGTCGCAGCGGCGACCCTTTTTTGTTTTTATCCCCTTTTGGATGACTAAAAAATACCTTTTTCCGAGGCATCTTTCCTTTCCCCAAAACGGTATATGATTCATCTCTTCCGAGGTTTGAATCTCCGGTAAAGTTTCCAGGCCAACAGTGCTCCGTCAAATGCTCCGGCTCCCACCTGCAGCAAACTCTGCAGTCGCTTGCTCGGGCTCGCATTGTGTGACAGGATTTCAGGTTTTGTGAAAAGCGAGTTCCATAAAGTCTGAATCTTGGCATCATCGGCATCAATTTCCTTGCGTATCGCCTCTTTCTTGAGTCGGATATCGTTTAAGGAATTATATTCTGTGATTTCTGAATGATTTGTCATGTTGCGAAAAGGAGGTTATTTTTCCATCAAGAGGCTGGCCAGAAATCTGACCAATGGTCTCTCAATCCACTTATGGCGGAAAACAACAAATAATATTAATATAAATAGGTATACAGCAGCTACGATGCAGAATCCGAAGGTCAGGCTACCTATTAAGTCTGCCAACGCAAAAGCAGCGCCAAAGGATAAGTAAATGAGGGTAAGAGTGAGTAAGCCCAGGAGAACCACGGTCATGGTGATGACAGTAAGCAGGCGTACCACTTTATCCACAACATCGAGCTTCAGATATTCGCTCTGAAGCCCGATGTAATGTTTTAGCACCTCTATGAGCTGCCCGATGGTTTCTACATTTTTATCGTTAGAGAACATCATGATAGTTGATGATTAAACCTCAGGAGCTGCGTCCTTGATATCGTCAACCAGATCATCAACGTCCTTACGGCTCAACTTGATGTCGTGCTTCTTGCAGAAATCGTCTACTGCACCTGCAATCTTACTACGTGTATCCTCACCCTTCTCTGGAGCGAAAATCAAACCGAGTGCTGTACCGGCGATAGCACCGCCGAGGAAAGCACCAATGTAACCTAATGTTTTCATATGCTATAAATTTTAAACGTTAAACGATTATCTCTTGTCTTTTTCATTTGACATTGCAAATATACTAAATTCTCACCAAAAAACAAGCCTTTTTGCCTTAATTTTTCATTAAAAATGTTTTAATAGCCTTATTTAACAAACTTTAGGCGGTATGTTCTTCGTTTTTCGGGCATTTTTTTGTATTTTCGCAGAGTAAAAAACGCATAACGCGAAATTTATATTGAATGAACAACAATAATAAACAATAAAACGAATAAGAATTATGAAGAAAATTACAGTATTAAGCATGGGAATGTGCGCAGTTTTGGCGCTCGCAAGTTGTGGTACATCAAAGGAAAGTGCATACAAGAAGGCTTATGAGAAGGCTCAGCAGCAGGAACAGCAGGCAGCTCAGGCTCCTGTAGCTCAGGAACCAGTTGTAGCTCCTCTTGAGACTCAGGCTCCTTCTGATGAGCAGACTGAGGTTGATAATGCTACTGTTCGTTCTGAGGATGTTTCTCTTATCTCAGGTTCAGGCTTGTCAAACTATAGCGTAGTAGTAGGTTCTTTCTCTCTCAAGGCTAACGCTGAGGGATTGGCTAGCACATTGAAGAGCGCTGGTTACGATGCTCAGATTGCCTTGAACACAGAGCGCAACATGTATCGCGTGGTAGCTTCTACATTTGCAGATAAGGCTGCTGCTGTTAAGAGCCGCAATCAGCTTCGCGCTGGTAAGTATCCTGATGCTTGGTTACTCCTTAAGAAGTAATCTGATATTATATAAGGATAAGATATCCGTAGATTAATGCGAATTTTATCAATAGATTACGGTAAAAAACGTACCGGACTGGCTGTGACCGACCCATTGCAGATTATTGCCAATGGGTTGGCCACAGTTTCTACACATGAACTTTTCACTTATATCGAAACTTATATTCAGAAAGAACAGGTGGAGCGCATTGTTATCGGAAAACCGATGCAACCTAACGGGCAGCCAAGTGAAAACCTGGCAAGAGTAGAAAACTTCTACAACCGTTGGCGAAAGGCTCATCCTGAAATTCCAATTGAATATTATGACGAGAGATTTACATCAGTCCTGGCACATAGAGCCATGATTGATGGAGGTGTAAAGAAGAAAGTGAGAAAAGAAAATAAAGGATTGGTAGACGAGATAAGTGCTACCATCATATTACAGGATTATTTGCAATCAAGAAGATAATGATTTTACCGATTTATATTTATGGTCAGCCAGTGCTGAGAAAAGTGGCTGAAGATATTACACCTGATTATCCAGATCTCAAGGTGTTGATTAATAATATGTACGAAACCCTTGATTCCAGCAACGGCATCGGACTGGCTGCACCTCAGATTGGCTTGCCTATCCGCCTTGTGGTTATCGACCTGGATGTGCTCAGCGAGGATTTCCCTGAGTATAAAGGATTCCGTCATGCTTTCATCAATGCCCATATCCTAGAGCGCGATGAGGAAAATACCGACTCTTCTGAAGAGGGATGTCTTTCTATTCCTGGTATCAATGAGAAGGTGGTTCGTCCTACACGCATCCATGTAAAGTATATGGATGAGGATTTTAATGAACATGATGAGTGGATAGGGGGATATCTGGCTCGCGTGATGCAGCATGAATTCGACCATTTGGAGGGTACAATGTTTGTTGACCGTGTGTCTCCTCTTCGCAAGAACATGATAGCAGGAAAGCTCAAGAGTATCATCAAGGGCAATTTCCGTGCTGCCTATCGTACAAAGATACGTCGATAGTTCTTCCGAAAATATAGTAAGCTTCATGGTAATCGTGACGATTGGGCTTACTATATTTTTTTATTCTACATTCAATAGGTTTTATTTCAGAGAGTTACGAACAGATGAAGAAGATTCTCTTAGTTCTTTTTATGGTAATGGGCGCTATGTCGACTTCTGCCCAATATCGTGTAGACCGACTTGTTACGGCCGGTCGGAGTGCATTGTATTATGAGGATTTCGTCCTTTCAATCAAGTATTTTAATCTGGCTATCGGTGCCAAGCCTTATCTGTATGAGCCTTGGTATTACCGCAGTGTGGCAAAATTTAATCTGGATGACTTTACGGGTGCCGAAAGTGATGCCAGCGAGGCGTTGCATCTCAATCCCTATATCAATGATATTTATGACTTGAGAGCCATCTGTCGCATCAGACAAAACAGGTTTGATGATGCGATAGCTGACTATAATGAGGCTATCAGACTGGAACCGCGCAACCGAAATTACTGGTTCAACCGGGCTATCTGCCAGATGGAAAACAAAAAGTATGAGGCGGCGCAGCAGGAATTGGATACCATCGTGGGAAAATGGAAAGACTGGTCGAATGCTTATTCGCTCAAGGCTGAAGTGTATCTGCATCAGAAAGATACCGTGCAGGCTGAGAAATGGCTAGACAAGAGTCTGCAGCTCAATCCGTATGATGGGGATGCCTGGACTACGCGTGCCTATATGGCGCTGGCTAGAAAGGAATGGAAAACGGCTGATGAGGCGCTGACCAAGAGTCTGCATTTCAAACCAAACAATGTGAACAGTTACATTAACCGTGCTTTGGCGCGTATCAATCTGAATAACCTCAGGGGGGCGATGAGCGATTATGACAATGCCCTTGAGCTGGATCCGAACAATTTCCTGGCTCATTATAATAGAGGACTGATGCGTGTACAGTTGGGTGATGATAACCGTGCTATCACCGATTTCGACTTCATTATCAAGATGGAACCCCAGAACTTCATGGCTATCTTCAACCGAGCTCTATTGCATGACAAGACCGGTAATCTGAGAGCAGCCATCAAGGATTATACTAAGGTTATCAACCAGTTCCCTAACTTCTGGACCGGTTTGTCTAACCGTGCCAGCTGTTACCGACGCCTGGGCATGACAGCCAAGGCAGAGATGGATGAATTCCGTATCTTCAAGGCGCAGATGAACAAGCATATCGGAATCCAGCCGAGATGGAGCGCAAAGACCAAGAAGGAGATGCGTAAGCGCTCTGAGGTTGACCCGAATAAGTTTGCTTCGCTGGTAGTAGATGACGAACCGAAGTATGAACACAACTATAAGAGCGAGTATCGTGGTAAGGTTCAGAACCGTCAGGTAGAAACCGCCTTCCTGCCGATGTATCAGCTCTCTTATTTCCCAAACAATCAGAATGTAAATGGAGTTCAGGCTTATGACAAGGAGGTTGATGCGCTCAATCAGCATACCAAGGCAGACAAGGTTTATATCGTTTGCAGTAAGGAACAGCTCGATGAGAATGGTTCTATGAAGATATTCTCGATGATTGATAAACTTTCGGCAGAGTTGAGTGTGGCGAGCGATAATGAAACCAGAAAACGTCTCCTGATGCGCAGGGCCATCGCTCATAGTGTACTTCGTGATTTCGAGGCTGCCATCAGTGATTTCACCTATTATATCTCGCTCGATGACAAGAACTCATTAGCTTACTGGCAGCGTGCAGTCTGTCAGGCTGAGATGGATGAATTTAATAAGGCTGAGGGCAAAGGTGTTCTGAATATCCATTCTGCCGAGGCTGATTTCAGCGATGCCATCCGCCAGAACAGCAACAATGCTTACATCTATTATAATAGAGGAAATCTTCATGCAGGCAGAAACGAACTTTCAAAGGCAATAGATGATTATACCATTGCCTTGAGAATTGATAACCGCCTTGCAGAGGCTTATTATAATAGAGGTATAGCACGAGCCAAGAGTGGCAATAAGCAGACTGCCATCCAGGATCTTTCGAAGGCAGGAGAGCTTGGCTTGTATGATGCTTATTCTGTGATTAAGCGCTTGAATAAGTCGAAATAAAAAAAATCCCGCAGATTACCTCTGCGGGATTTTTTTATTTATTTCTGTAATCCTGTTTTATATTCTCGTTACCTGCTTTACGCCCTTTATGGCGCTCAGTTTCTTGATGAGTGCATCGGTCTTGCCGGCATCATCAATCATCACTGTAACATTGCCTGAGAAGAGACCATCCTTTGAGGAGATGTTGATGCCTCGCATGATGAGTTTATCTTCCTTGGAAATGATGTTGGTGATGTTGCTTACAATACCGATATCGTCGTTTCCGATAATACGGAGCGTGATGGCATACTTGGATGTTCCCTTACCGCTCCATTTTGCCTTCACGATGCGGTAACCGAAACGGCGGCGCAGTTCCTTGGCGTTAGGACAATCCATGCGATGTACCTTGATACCCTTGCTGATGGTAACGAATCCGAAGATAGGATCACCATAGATAGGATGGCAGCAATGAGCCAGTTCGAAATCGATGCCCTTGAGATGTTCATCGATAACCAGCACGTCATCGCTCTGCTTCATCAGTTCCTCGGTAGGATTCTCAAACTCAAAATTCTCTGCACTTTCTGCAGGCTTGTTGGTATTGGCGAGGTTCTGGTCATGGTCGCGCTCCTCGATGTATTTCTCGATGACGCTGTTCACGTCGAGTTTC
>CAVBFV010000085.1:0-10514 GCA_963594575.1 Lachnospiraceae bacterium
CCCTAAAGAAAAAAGAATTGCCATACCCCTAACAGCTTTGTAATCAGAGAGATTACTGGCTGGTATGGCAATATGGCAATTCTTGAAAGAAAAATATTTAAAAATATGTCTTTTTACTTCACGCTCCACTCAAACAAACCGCAGGAGTGGGTTTCTGGCTGCTTCAACTCGAGCTTCACAGCCTTGGTCTTCACTGGGTCAAAATTCACGATGCAGGCTACACCACGCTTGCATGGATAAGCATCGGCTCCTGGAACTTCCTTCCAGTTACCAGCCTCGTCCTGATAGTAGAGCTTCCAGCTGTCTGGCACCTTGCAACCGCCCCAAGGCTGGTCGTCGTACCAATATACGGTGCTGGTCTTGATCTCCTTGCTCTCTGGGAAGGTGTAGGTAATCCACTCTGTGGTGTTCTTCTTTGGCCACCAGTGGATGTATGGGATAGAACGGTCGTTCTCATCGGCAGGAACCAGTCCGTCGGTGATACTGCTCTTGGCTGGCACAGGAGAAGAGAATTCTACCTTAGCCTGAGCAGCGAGAGTTGCAGGAGCTGATGGCTTTGCTGCCTTGACATCCTGTGGCAACCATACCTTCATGTTGCCGTTGCCGCGATGAGCCCAGGCGAAGTATGGGATGAGGGTCAGGGTCTGGTCCTTGGTGCTCAGCTTGCCGCTCTTGTCGTAGGCGAGGGTCTGCACGTTCTCGGTCAAGGTCTCCATGTTCTGCCCCTTGTAGAGTGTCAATACATTCTTATATTTAGGGTCGATGAAACCATCGTAAGAGAGTTTGCCCTCAGCAAACTGGGGCTCGCGGTTTTCCAGGATGCTCATGATGTCGAAGCCCTGGTTGTCTGGCCACTCTGCGCAATATACGATAGGACCACGCTCGATGCTGATGCAGCCACGGTCTGCCTCCACCTTGTTGTTGGCACGTACCGTGCGTGCCTCCATGTCGAAGTGAACGCGAACCACATCGCCCTTCTTCCACTTGCGGTTGATGGTATAATAGCCATCCTCTGTTACCTTAGCTTCAACCTTCTTGCCGTTTACGGTGATGGTATAATCCAGTCGCTTGCCGTCGCTGTAGTAGTAGAGATCAGATGGAACAGGCTGTCCCTTCACCCATCCAGGGATACGGATCTTCATACCAAACTGACCTGCCTTGTTGTCATCCACCTTGATGGCGATATCTCCGTTCCAAGGGTACTGTGTATCCTGGCTCAGGGAAACCTTCTTGCCGGCTACTTTCAGAGAAGAAGAGTTGCTGAGGAAGAGGTTGACATATACATTCTTATCCTTTACGGCATATACATAGCCTGGGAGAGATGGCAGGAAGCGGCAGATGTTGCTAGGGCAGCAGGCACAGCCGAACCAAGCTTGGCGCTGATGCTGACCCATACTCTCCAGTGGGTTAGGGTAGAAGAAGCCGCCGCCGTCCATGCTCACACCACTGATGAGACCATTGTAGAGGGTACGCTCCAATACATCGTAATACTTGCTCTCGCCATGGAGGAGGAAGAGACGGTAGTTGACATAAACATTGCCGATAGCTGCACAGGTTTCGCAGTAGGCACTCATGTTAGGCAACTCGTAGTTCTTTCCGAAAGCCTCGCCGTTGTTGGTGGCACCGATACCTCCGGTGATATAGAGCTTCTTGCTCACGATGTTGTCCCAGATACGGTCGATGGCGTGGATATAGGCGGTATCGCCAGTAAGGGCAGCTACATCAGCCATGCCTGCATACATATAGGTGGCACGAACAGCATGACCTACAGCCTCGTCCTGTTCCAAAACCGGCTTGTGGCTCTGCGAATACTCAGTCTGGATTTTTGTCTTTCCACGATAGTCAAGGAAGAACTTAGCCTCGTCGAGATATTTCTTGTTGCCTGTAGCGAGATAGAGTTTGCAGAGTGCCATTTCGGCAATCTGATGTCCCGGTACCACACAAGCCTGTCCTGGGTTAGGACCTACCTCGCGAACCACGCAGTCGGCATAGCGGATAGCGATGTCGAGGAACTTGCGGCTGCCTGTAGCCTGCCAGTGAGCCACGGCACCTTCTACCATGTGACCAAGGTTGTAAAGCTCATGGCTCAAGTCCTCCTCCATGCTCCAGCGCTTGTCGCCAGCCCAGAAATGAGGATGCTTTGGGTTCTGTGTACGGGCGGTATAGAGGTATCCGTCAGCCTCCTGAGCAGGAGCGATGATGTCGAGCACGCTGTCGATATATGCCTTGAGTTTCTTGTCAGGGTAGGTCTGGAGTACGTAGCTGGCACCCTCGATGGTCTTGTATGGGTCAGTATCATCGAAGCTCAGCGGCATCAGTTTACCTACATCATACTTCTCGCTAGGATGTGCAGCGCGCTCAAAGTTCTTGTATCTTCCCTCTGTTTCGCACTTGCTGAAAGCCAGCGGGATGGTTACCTTGCGAGAGGTCTCGATACGCTGTCCCCAGAACGTGTTGTTCCAAACCTTTACTGATGTGAAAGGCACCGGAGTGATAGGATAACCACCCGAGCTCTTGTTCACTTTCTGTGCCGAAGCAGGCATCAATGCCAATGCTGCCAAGGCTGATGTCATCAAAATTTTCTTCATGTATTGCTAGTTTATTTTGTTTATTTTTTGTAAGGGATGTATTCATCCCAGAGTTTCAATGAGTGCAGATAGCCTGAGAAAGGCCATGCCTCTTCGGCGTTCTTGCCCAGAAGCATAAACTGCGATGGCTTGACGAGGAGCTGGATATCCTTCTGACTGATGAGCTTGTCGTTGATGTAGATGCTCTCGATTCTGCCGTCGAAGCATACATATACGTGCTGCCATTTGCCTTCCAAGGTCTTCATCTCCTTGTAGCCGGCATCCTCGTACCATCCGTAGTGGTTCATCACACCGCAGCGTGGTTCGGTGCCGTTTACCAGCATCAGCTTCTCCAGTTCATCGTGCGAAGAAGTGAAATCGGCTACGCATTCATTCTCGGAAATCTCTGGATTCAGAATCCATGCCTCGATGGTGTATGGAGCGTTGTCGCGGATAGTGGCTGGGAGCATGAAGTTGCTTCTGTAGCTCTCCTTGCCGGTAAAGGCGAATGCCTTCTTGCCCTCTATGGTCTTGATGATGGCTGCTGTATCGTGCTGCGTCTCGAACTCGCCCTTGAGATGAACATCCAGCGGACTGCCGTTCTTGATGTATGGCACGGTATCGCCCTCGTTGTAGTAATCAGCGCTGATATCTACCACCAGTCCCTGACTGTTCTTATCGGCTACTGCCTCACGCACGATGTTGCTCTGGGCATCGAAAGCCTTTTCTGCAGCCTCCTGTTCCCAGTTATAATAACGGAGATTGGTGAGGGTAAATTGCTTTTCGCCTGCACGGATTTCCAGTTTTCCTTCAGAAAGATTCAGACGTGGATCGTTTTCATCTATCTGATGCCAACTTCCGTTGTCGAAAGCCTGGGCGGTGAGGGTGTGCTTGCGTGCCTTGCCGAGCTGCGGATGAGTCATCACGAGCTGGGCACCCGGTTGCAGGGTGATGGCATCTTTGCCAGCCATGCGCTCTCTGAGTGCTGTACCCTGAAGGAGTGAGAACTTGCCGGCGAGCATTCCCTCGTTGTTATGCCAGGTTGTGCCGTCGAAATCGGCTGCTGTCAGACCGAGCCACTGCTGTGGGGCAGAATCTTCTACGGAACCGTAAACCTTGATGTTCCAGATGGCGCCACCGAAACCGTTCTTCTGACCTCCGGTATAGGTGAGGCGGATGTACTGTGCCTTGACATTTCCGAAATCCACCATCGGTGAACCAGCCAAACGGTTCTGTCGCTTGTCGGAGAAGGTCTGCCAGTGCTTGCCGTCATTCGATGTCTCGATGAGATACTGATAGAACTGGGTTCCGTATTCAAACTGAGTCCAGATGCTCTTGATGCTCTGCTTCTTGCCCAGGTCAATCTGGATCCAAGCTGGTCCGGTGGTGCGAGGGCGCCAGAGTGTTCCATTGTTGTCATCTACCGCATATTCCGGACGGAAATCGTTGTCGTAGTAGGAAGAGGCGGTAACCTTGGCTCCGAAGGCGAGGTTCTTAGCCACCTTCATCTCCGGTTTCAGATCGAGACCTTCGTGGGTTGGGATAACCTCCTTTATAGTGCCATCGGCATTGAATTCGAGTTTATCGATAGCCACCTGACGATGGAATCCACGGTTGGAGTGCGGATTGTCGTGGCGATGATATACGATGTAGTAGTTATCGCCTTCCTGCAGCACGCTGTTGTGTCCCGGACCGTGAACGGTTCCGTCGGCATTGGTCTTGAGGATGGTGCCGTGATAGGTATAAGGACCGAGCGGACTCTTGGCTGTTGCGTAATCCACACGATAGCTGGCATCCTCGCAATGCTCGCAGGAGTAGAGGAAGTAGTAGATGCCGTTGCGCTTGAAGACGAAAGGAGCCTCGAAGAAGTGAGTAACCTCGGTATTCGGGATGAGTTTGGTTTCGCAGAACGACTTCATATCAGAATTCAGCTTACCTGCTCCGCAGCCGAAGCCTTTGTAGATGCCCCAGGTGCCCCAATACATATAGACCGAACCGTCATCATCGCGGAAGGTCTGACCATCCAGGGTGATGGCATTCTTCACGAATCTGTCCGGTACGAGTACGGCTTCGCTCTCGCCCAATACGTTCTTCCAAGGACCTCGAGGTGTATCGCCCACACCCAGATGCAGCTTGCAAGGCTGGCAGTAGAGATAGTAATACTTACCGTCGGCTTCGTTCTTCATCACATCTGGTGCCCAGATCCAGTGGCTGGCTGGCCAGTTCATCGGCATCAGAGTCCAGTTCTTGAAATCCTTACTGCACCAGAGCTGTGCCGGTCCGAAACCGGCTCCGCTTCCGTCGGTGGTAGCATATATATAATAGGTGTCACCAAACTTCTTGATGGTTGGGTCGGCAAAATAGCCAGGCAGGATAGGGTTGCCTGCTCCCGGAGTGTTGTAAGCAGCTTTCTGGGCAGCCCCCGTCTGAGGAACTGCCGCAGCTGCTGTTACGAATAGTGTTACAATTATATTTTTACTAACCATATCAACATCTTTTCTAAATATTTATTTCTTAATAAGTTTAATGACGAATCCACCGCCTGAAGCAAGATGGATCTTCAATTCTGATTTCTGATTGATGACGGATTTCTCTATCTTGTAATCCTCGGCATCATGGTTGGCATTGATGCCGTCTTTCAATACGATAGCCTCGTAATCGCCATCTGTGAGGAAGTCAAACTTCAGGGTGAGTGTGCGCTCATCCCAGTTGCTCTGACCGCCTACATACCAGTCGTTGCCCTTCTTTCTTGCGGTAACGATATACTTGCCGATTTCGCCCTGTGGCACGATGGTCTTGTCGAAGACTACTGGCAATGAAGCGATGTATCGGGTGTATGGCTCATCAGCCTCGTAGTTGGTAGGAGTGTCGGCGAGCATTGTAAACGGACTGTCCTGTACGATGTAGCAGGCAGCCTGGTGGCATCGGGTACCCATCGAAATCGGTTTGGTGTAGATAGCCTTCCAGTTATCGCGGGTTCCGTTTCTCATCGCTCCCGGTGTGAAATCCACCTGTCCTGCCATCATTCGGATGTATGGGAAGGTGACGTCGTAGAGCGGCATATCATTCTTTGCCTCCGTCCAGCGGCATTCTTCCATACCGAAGACACTCTCGTAGTTGAGGATGTTAGGGTAGGTGCGGTTCAGACCGTGTGGCTTGTAGATACCGTGCAGGTCGAGGATAAGGTGGTGCTTGGCGGTGCAGGCAGCCAGACGTTCCACCATTTCGATGGCTGTCTGGTCGTCGCGGTCCATAAAATCCACCTTGAATCCCTTGATGCCCATATCGGCATAGGTCTTGCAGATGGTTTCCAGGTTCTCGTCCATCACGTTGAACACAGCCCAGAGTACGATGTCCACGCCCTTGCTCTTACCATATTCTATGAGTTTAGGCAATTGGATATCGTCTATTGGTTTCAGAATGCTTCCCTCTTTCGAGTTGTACCATCCTTCATCAAGGACGATGTATTCCAAACCGTGATTATGAGCAAAATCTATATAATATTTGTAAGTTTCATAGTTGATGCCCGCCTTGAAATCCACACCTTTCAGATTCCAGTCGTTCCACCAGTCCCAAGCCACCTTTCCCGGTTTGATCCAGGAGGTATCGCCTATCTTGTTGGGAGCAGCGAGTGCATACACCAGGTTGTTGGTTGGCATCTGTGTATCGTGCTCTGTGATGGCGAAGATGCGCCAAGGATAATTGCGCTTGCCGGTGCTGGTAGCGATATAATCGCAGGTACTCTTTACGTGGCTCATGTGTCGCCAAGGGTAGTAAGCCATCTCCTTAGGATAAGGAGCGAAGGCGGCTCTCAGGATTCCCTTCTCTTTATCCTGTTCGCTGCTGTTGGCCTTCAGCCACATGCCCGGATACTTCTCCAGGTCGCTTTCCAGAATGGTAACCTTTGCCTTGCCGCAATTTACGGTAGCTGGCAGAAAGGCTAAATCCTGCTTAGCGGTATCGAGCCGTGTTTCGTGATAGATATTCTGGAAAGCCATGGCAAATGGCTTTTCAGGTGTCGTGGTGTATGGCAGCCATGCCTTCTTGTCCTTGCCGAACTGGTAGGCGGCGGTTTCATTCAGAATGATGGTCTTGCCCTTTCGCTGGGTGTAGAATCGGTAAGCCACTCCCTCATCGTAAGCTCTCAGGATGATGCCGAAACCGTTCTTCAGTTTCAGATTCAGTTCCTGATAACCTGTTTCAAAGTTTTGCTGACGATAGAATGGGGCATGGATGGTCTCCTTATGGTTGCTAAGCTTGTGGCTTGCTACCTTCGGGTTCTTACCCATGTCCATTCCATCGTTCAGCGTTACACCTATTGAAGACTCCTGTAAAAGAATGGAGCCGTTGTATTTAAATTGAAGAGAGAGATACTTGTTGGTGTTGAGTTCTGCCACGATTTTACCATCTGGTGATTTCACCAGATAGTTCTCTGCCGATACTGTTGCCCCTATATATAATAAGGTGGCGATGAAAAAGAGTTTCTTAACCATAACTTCTAGGTTTATTGTTGTTTTGTCCGTTTTGTTGTTCGCTTGATGGCAATGTCTGTATACCCAGATTGCCACAAGTTTTTATTTCTGCTGCAAATTTACGAATAGAATTGTTTACATAATGCAAAGAAAGTCCAAAATGATGAAAATATCGTATTAAAAGCCCCCTGTTAGACGATAGTTGCATCTTTGTGTACGATAATTTTAGGACTTCGTTGTTTTTTTCTGTTATTTTGCAAGCAGAAACAAAAACGTATAAATTTTAAACCTAGCAGATATGAATTCAAAGCAGTTCACATTATTAATAGGAGTAGCTTGTTTGCCGGGAATGACAACAGCAGCCACGGTTTATCGCACCATCTCTAAGGTGGATGCCATATCAGTGGATTGTCCTGTGGGTACAGTTCCCCGACTTCCTAATCTTCTGTGGGTAACCTATTCTGATGGTTATTCAGAGTATCGCCAGGTGCGCTGGGCTAATTCTCCGCTTGCTGATGAGCAGGCTGAGGCTGATGTGCAGAAGCATCCCGCCGGAAGCCAATATGAGATAGGTGGTTTTGTGATTGGTGACGAGACTACCGACAATGGTTATCCTGTCAAGGCACAAGTCAAGGTGGTGACTGGAGGCTATCAGACTCCTGAAAAGGAAGTGGCTCATACCTTCTCGCTCGCTGATGTGAGCATAGATGGTGACAACCGACTCACCCACAATCGCGATGAGGCTATCCGCGAGATCTGTTCCTGGGATGTTACCCAGCAACTCTACAACTATCGCGATACCTACGGACTCAGTACAGAGGGCTATACCAAGAGTGATGGCTGGGATTCGCCAGATACCAAGCTCAAGGGTCATGGCTCTGGTCACTATATGTCGGCAATCGCACAGGCATACGCCGTGGCAACCAATCCTGAGCAGAAGGCAATCCTTCGCAAGAACATCACCCGAATGGTGAATGAGTTGCGACAGTATCAGGAGATGACCTTTGTATATAATAAGGATCTGAAGCGCAACTGGGAGGCTCGTGATTTCGCTCCTGAGGCAGAACTCAGAGAGATGAAGGGCACTTGGGCGGCTTTTGATGAATATAAGAAGCACCCTGAACTGTATGGTTACGGCTATATCAACGCCATTCCGGCTCAGCATTGTGCTCTTATTGAGATGTATCGTGCCTACAACAACTCCGATTGGGTATGGGCACCTTATTACAGCGTACACAAGCAGCTTGCCGGTCTGATAGACATCGCCACCTACTTTGATGATAAGGAAATCTGCGACAAGGCACTCCTCATCGCCAAGGATATGGGACTCTGGGTATGGAACCGCATGCACTACCGCACTTATGTGAAGCAGGACGGCACCCAGGATGAACGCAGAGCCAAGCCAGGCAACCGTTACGAGATGTGGGACATGTATATCGCCGGTGAGGTGGGAGGTATGAGCGAATCGCTCGCCCGTCTTTCTGAGATGGTTTCCAATCCGGATGAGAAGGCGAAGCTCCTTGAGGCGGCCAACTGTTTCGATGCGCCTAAGTTCTATGATCCGTTGAGCAAGAACATCGACGACATCCGTACCCGCCATGCCAACCAGCATATTCCGATGATTATCGGAGCGCTGCGCAGCTACAAGAGCAATCAGAAGCCATACTATTACAATCTGGCACAGAACTTCTGGAGTCTGGTGCAGGGCAGATACATGTATGCGATGGGTGGTGTTGGAAATGGAGAGATGTTCCGCCAGCCATATACACAGATTCTGAGTATGGCAACCAACGGACTGCAGGAAGGCGAATCGCAGGCTTATCCGGATATCAACGAAACCTGCTGTGCGTATAACCTCGTCAAGCTGAGCAAGGATTTGAATTGTTATAACCCTGATAATGCGCAGTATCTCGATTATATCGAGCGCACGCTGTACAATCAGATTATCGGTTCGCTCAATCCGGACCAGTACCAGACCTGCTACCAGTATGCCGTAGGATTGAATGCCACCAAGCCATTCGGCAACGAGACTCCTCAGAGCACCTGCTGCGGCGGTACAGGTTCTGAAAACCATACCAAGTACCAGCAGTCGGCTTATTTTGCCAACAATCATACCCTCTGGGTAGGACTCTATATGCCAACCACCCTCCACTGGAAGGAGAAGGGCGTGACCATCAAGCAGGATTGCCTGTGGCCGGCACAGCATTCAGCCATCAAGATTACGGAAGGCGAGGGCGATTTCACCCTGAAACTCCGTGTACCATACTGGGCTACGCAAGGTTTCTCCATCAAGGTGAACGGCAAGGAAGTGGCAAAGAGCTATCAGCCTAGCACCTATGTAGAACTGGAACAGAAGCACTGGAAGGTGGGCGATGTAGTAGAAATCGACATGCCATTCAGCAAGCATATCGAGTATGGTGCCGACAAGCTTTCGAGTGATGTGGCAAGTCTGGATGGTACTCCGCTGAAGACATCCTGGGTAGGAACCCTGATGTATGGACCGCTGGTAATGGCAGGTACAGGTGCACAGACCTGGAACCAGGCTACGCTGAACATCGACTCCCGATTGAGCAAGATTACCGTGGGCGAATCGAACGGCGTGACTACAGGTGCAGGAGCCAATCTCCTTACCCTGAAGTTGGACGGCAAGGAATTCCAGCCAGACTATTATCGCAACGCCAACAGCACCCACTACTACCGCATCAACCTGACCGATGCCAAGAGCAAGAAGAGCAAGAAGGTGAAGATAGATTTCACCGAATTGAATTCTCTCCTGAATCTTGCCGCAGAGCGCAAGGCTGACCAGGAGAAGTGGAATGCCCTCTCTCAGAAGGTTCCGGAGTATGCTCCATGGGCACCGTTCGGATATGAGCGCATGCAGAAGGTGATGGCTCAGGCACAGGAGCTGGTGGCAAAGGGTAAGAAGAAGGTGACCCAGGATGAACTGGAAGGCACTACTGCCATTCTGAACCGTGCCATCAATACGATGCGCCCTGGCAACCTTGCCGAGATGGAAGACCTTAGAGAGCTTTCTGGTCTGCTTCGTCGTGCCGGTTGGCCGGATGACAACACCAGCGAGGAACTCAAGGATGCCATCAGTTATGGCAGAATGGTTCAGAAATACGTAACCGACGGAAGTGGAACCCACGACATGATTCATGCCGCTGTTGGAAAACTGAAGAAGGCGATGAAACAATAAACCCAAAAATATAAAAGGCAATTTCTGAATAGAAATATAGGCTAAAAGACGAAAATATCGTCTAAAAAAACAAAATTAGACGATATTTTCACTCTTTTGGACGATTTTGTGGCATGATATGATAAATATTCTGTTACTTTGCAATCGAAATTTTTAAAAAACAATTATAAACCTAACAAACAAAAGAAATGAGACAGACACAAAACATTTCAGGCTTTGTACATAGCCAAGCTTATGTAAAAGCCATCGCGTGTTTGGTCCTTGCATGTGGGGGGG
>CAVBFV010000086.1:0-10324 GCA_963594575.1 Lachnospiraceae bacterium
CCTGCACGGCTGTCTGGTAGTCGATAGGTATGTTCTTCTCATATACTCTGCATCCACAATGACTCTGTTCGCAGATGTGCATCAGTTCACTGCTCAGACCATCGCTTACATCCATCATGGCTGTAGGACGGATACCAGCCTCTCGCAGTTGAGCAATTACATCACCACGAGCTTCTGGTTGTAGCTGTCTTTCCAAGAGATATTCCTTACCGGCGAAATCTGGCTGGAAGTTACGCATATTCTCTAAGTCTTTGTTCAGGAGAGTCAGTTTCTCGTTGTCTCCGTTTGCCTTAGCTTCTGCCATCTTCTTTCGGATATCTTCTATCTGTCCGTAGTATACGGCCTTTTCGCGTTCCAGCAGCTGCAGGCCCATATAGGCGCCGCCCAAGTCACCCGATACACAAATAAGGTCTGTTTCCTTGGCTCCGTTGCGGTATACGATTTCTTCTTTTGCCGCTTCACCGATACAGGTAATGCTGATAGCAAGACCGGTGAGCGAAGATGTGGTGTCACCGCCCACGATATCTACACCCCATTTGTCGCATGCCATTCGTAGACCCTTATAGAATTCATCTATGTCTTCTACCTTGAAACGCTTGCTCAATGCGATGCTTACTACCATCTGTCGTGGGGTACCGTTCATAGCGAAGATATCACTGATGTTTACCATTGCACTCTTGTAACCCAAATGAACCATATCGATATAGGTAAGGTCGAAATGCACGCCTTCCATCAGCATGTCAGTAGTTATGAGCACCTCCTTGTCGGGATAATGCATCACGGCACAATCGTCGCCTACACCATAAACGGTAGACTCGTTTTTCTTTTCATAACCTTTTGTGAGACGGTCAATAAGACCGAACTCACCCAACTTTGAGATATCCAAAATAATTAATAGTTTATAATTTATAATTAAGATCTGCGAATAATTTCTCGCATAATCTCTGTCATCTTAGGCTGTGCAGCATTTGCTGCAACCTGAACCTCCTCATGACTGACCTCTACTGGTACATCGAAACCTCCAAGGTCGGTGATGATACTGATTCCGAAAACCTTGATTCCGCAATGGCGGGCAACAATCACCTCTGGTACGGTACTCATACCTACGGCGTCACCACCCAATACACGATACATGCGATACTCTGCCGGTGTTTCGAAGGTAGGTCCCTGAACGCCAACATATACACCATGCTTTGCATCAATTCCCTTCTCCTTAGCTATCTCATCGGCAAGGTCGCGGAGTTTCTTGTCGTATGCCTCGTGCATATCCGGAAAACGCGGACCGGTAGGGAAGTTCTTGCCACGCAATGGATGCTCTGGGAAGAAGTTGATGTGATCATCGATAATCATCAGGTCGCCAATCTGGAATTCCGGATTCATACCGCCCGAAGCGTTGCTAACAAAGAGGGTTTCAATGCCCAACTCGTACATCACACGTTCTGGGAAGGTTACAGCCTTCATGTCATATCCTTCATAGTAATGGAATCTTCCTTCCATAGCCATGATGTCTTTACCTCCTAACTTACCGAAAATCAGTTTGCCTGCATGACCTTGAACGGTAGATACCGGGAAGTTTGGTATTTCACTATATGGAAATTCATAACTGTCAGTTATTTCTGAAGCTAATTGTCCGAGACCGGTTCCCAGTATGATTGCTGTCTTCGGACTTGTTGTCATCCTTTCTTTTAGCCAGGATGCTGTTTCTTGAATTTTTTCGTACATAGCTAATGATTTTTTCGTTAAAATTATCTTCTTGTTCCAGCATGAAACTAACCTTGATAGGCAGTTCGTATATGCTTTTCTTAACTATTTCATAGAGTCCCTCTGTCTCTTTTAGTCTCACGGCATCTTTCTCTGTCGTGATAATCAGACGGGGTTCTGGCATCTGTTCAAACGCCTCGTTGATGCGTGTGATGTCTTTACTCTTGAATCGATGGTGATCACCGAAGCTCAGCGACTGCATACTCTTGACCATTGGCTTCAGGTCGTGTTCCATCTGCTTAGGCGATGCGATACCAGTAACCAGCAGAGCATGGTAGTTTTTCAACTCTTCCTTGGCTATCTGCTGATCTTCGAAAACTCCCTTTGGGGTATCATAGTTGATGCAGGTGAAGTAGAGCTTCTGGAAAGGGTAAAGGTCCATAGCCTTGGTAAGTACTCGAAATTCCATTGGCTTCAGGTCCTTTGGACATTTAGTGATAATCACGATGTCTGCACGGTTCTTACCGCTTAGAGGTTCTCTCAGTCTTCCGGCTGGCAACATCTTGTCATAGATGATCAGACGGTGGTAATCTACCAGCAGAATGTTGATACCTGGCTTCACATAGCGATGCTGAAAGGCATCATCCAGTAATACTACATCTACATCCTTGGTCGGTTCTTCATTCTGCAACTTTTCGATTCCTCTCACACGCTTAGCGTCTACGGCTACATAGATATCGTCAAACTTGCTGTGCATCTGGAAGGGTTCATCGCCAATCTCTGACATTGTCGTATCTTTATCTGCCAGCACATAGCCACTGGTCTTTCTTTTGTAACCACGTGATAGCACAGCTATCTTAACCTTGTCGTGCAACAAGCGTATCAGATACTCCACATGGGGAGTCTTGCCCGATCCGCCCACCGTGATGTTACCCACAGAAATGATCGGGATTGAGAATGACTGACTCTTTTTCAGTCCGATATCGAAGAGCCAATTGCGAAATCTGACCATGCCGCCATAAATCCAACTCAGTGGTAGCAGCCAGTCGTTGATCTTGATAAGATCGCCTTCTGTTCTCATGTCTGTTTCCTTTCTCTTAATTCGGTATGTCTATATATTAATGTACGCATACCTTATTATAAATGTTATTGTATGTTCAGTACGTAAGGAAGTGCAGCCTGTATAGGCTCTTTCTCCTTCATATTGCGTATCATGATGAATGGCTGGTAGAGATCACCCAATGCCAGACGCAACTGTTCGTCGAGATATGTTCCCTTGTTTCCGCCCGCCATATCCAGCAACTGTTCCATCCATCCAGCCAATGCCGGATATTCTACCGCCTGATAACTGCTGAGATGAGCCAATTCTGCAGCCTTGTCGATGGCGTCGCTCAAGCCGCCGAATCCATCAATTAACTTGATCTTCTTGGCGTCTGTACCCAGCCATACTCTTCCTTGAGCAATCTTCTCAACCTGTTCTGTGCTCATCTTTCTTCCTTCAGCTACACGTTTGCGGAAGAGGCTATATCCACGGTTCACATAGTTTTGCATGGTGGCAATCTCTTCTGCACTCCATGGGCGTGACATGCCTGCAGAGGCATAGGTACTGTTGCGGTTGGTCTTCACTTCATCATACTTGAAGCCTAACTTCTTTGTCATCAGGTCACTGAAATCTGGCAGGGCTCCAAAGATACCGATGCTGCCGGTCAATGTTGTAGGTTGTGCCATGATATATTGGGCACCCATACTCATATAATAAGCACCCGATGCTGCCATTCCACCCATCGAAACCACTACCGGCTTCTTTTTATTTAATTCTTTAACTGCTCTCCAGATCTGTTCCGAAGCATAGGCATCGCCACCGCCCGAATTGATACGCAGAACTACGGCCTTTACCTGACTGTTATCTGCAAGTTCCTGAAGGTCCTTGATGACCTTTGTACTTACTATCTGTTGCTCAGAATCATAGATGCTAGGAGTCTCCATCCTGACAATGGACCCCTGACAGTAGTATACGGCAATCTCTTCGCCCATCAGATTCGAGTCGTCTATAGTCATATCTACGTCGTTATAGTCAACCTGATTGATGGTCTCGTCTGCCTTCAGTCCTAACTGTTTCTTTACTACGTCTCTGATTTCATCATAATAGCAGAATCCATCTACCATCTTTCGAGATTTCAGTAGTTTGGTATCATCAAACACCATCAGCCCGTCAGCATAGCGGTTCAGTGAATCCTTGCTGATGTTTCTGCTTTTGCTCACATCTCCCAACATCTGTTGCCAGAGTCCACCAATATAGCGTGAAACCTGCTCTCTGTTGGCATCCGACATTTTGTCTTCGGTGTATGTTTCAGTATAGCTTTTGTATTTGCCTACCTTCACTACCGTAAAGTGAACGCCAAACTTGGCTGCTACATCTTTGATATATTGTGGCTGCGATGCAATACCATGCCAGTCCACATTGCCTTCTGGGTTTACATATACCTTGTTGGCAACCGAAGCCAGATAATATCCGCCCTGTGAGAGAGCATCACCATATGCGATAATCCATTTGCCGCTCTTCTTGAAATCGGCAAGGGCATTTCTGATTTCCTGCAATGTGGCATAATCCGTCTCAAGTATACCTGTCTCCAGATAGATACCTTTCACCTTATCCTCATTCTTTGCCTTGCGGATAGAAGAGAGAATCCTGTTCATGCCTATGTTGTTAAACTGCTCGCCTGTCAGTTCGCCGAGCCAGTTGTCTTCAGTACGGTCTTCAATCTGTCCTTGTAGTTTCATTACCATCACCGCATTGTCTTTCAGTGCCGGTTTACTGTTGCTCGATGCCACCATTCCGATGATACAGATAAATCCCAGAATGGTCATGATCAGCCCGAAGGCAAACAGTCCTACGATAGTGGCTGCCACGTTCTTGAAAAAATCCTTCATTATTCTATGTAAATATTTTATAAGTGAGACTCCTAAATAAATGCCAGCGGCAGAAGAGAGATGTTTTCTCCGATTGCCGTTTACAGCAATTTTTCTGCAAATATAGCAAAAAAGAACCAATAATCAAAGCGATTGGAACAAAAACACCAAAAAAAGAAGAAAAAATAACATAGGGTTAACGAAAAAATGCCTATCTTTGCATTATCTTAGCAAAACAGAATAAAGATATAAACAACATAACAAAAAAGAAAAATGAAAAAGACAATGATTTTTTTTCTTCTGATGCTGACAGCAATTACAGCATCAGCTCAATCTACCGCTCGCAAGTTCGTATTGAAGAACAGCAGCGACGGACAGAGTGAACTTACCTGTTATCTTCCTAAGAATCCTTCAGGAAGAGCCGTAGTAGATTGTCCTGGAGGTGGGTATTCCCATCTTGCAATGGACCATGAGGGACATCAGTGGGCAGAATATTTCAACAAACAGGGTATCGCTTTCTTCGTCTTGAAATACCGTATGCCTAAGGGAAACCGCAATATTCCGTTGAGTGATGCCTATCAGGCGATGCGAACCGTTCGTGACAGTTCTGCAGTATGGAAAATAAACAAGGAAGATGTCGGTATCATGGGATTTTCTGCCGGCGGTCATTTGGCTTCTTCCGTCAGTACTCATGCTGAGGCGGCTGTGCGACCTGATTTCTCAATTCTTTTCTATCCGGTGATTTCAATGGATGAGCGTATCTCTCATAAGGGATCATGTGTGAATTTCTTGGGTGAAGAGCGTAATACCAATAAGAAACTGGTAGAAGAATGGTCTAACGACAAGGCTGTTCGTCCTAATCTTACCCCTCGTGCCATCATACTGATGTCTTTTGATGATAAGGTTGTTCCTCCGGTAACCAATGGCGTAGCCTATTATTCTGCCATGAGCAAGGCGGGCAACGAGTGTACCATGCACATCTATCCGACTGCCGGACATGGATGGGGGTTCCGCGATGCCGCTCATGGCTTCCCGTATCACGACCAAATGTTGAATGACCTTACCTGTTGGCTCAACAGGCTTCCGTCTAAGTAATCTAAGTAATAAGTAAAGAGAATACCTAAAAAGAGGGTGTGTCATAAGTTAATGATACACCCTCTTCTTGTTGCTGGAAGAGCTAGGTTATGTTGTTGGAAAAGCTAGGATATGTTGTTGGAAGAGCTAGTATATGTTGTTGAAAGAACTAGTATATCTAGTATATGTTGTTGGAAGAGATAGAATATGTTGTTGAGACAGTTAGTATCTCCGGTCGCACAACAGCTGTTGTGCGCTTGCATAACAGCTGATATGCGCATGCACAACTGCTGATGTGCATGCGGTGACCAACTGTTGTGCGCCAACTGTTTTCCAAACTTATGGAACATCCTCTTTTTCTAGACTCCTAATAAGCATTCTTGTCAGGGCAGATAATGCTCTTGGCTGTCATGAAGATAATCTTGATATCAAGCCAGAACGACCAGTTCTCTATATACCAGATATCACGGCGGATACGTTCCTCCATCTGCCAGAGCTCCTTGGTCTCACCACGGAACCCGGTAACCTGAGCCCAACCTGTGATACCCGGCTTGGAGAAGTGGCGAACCATATACTTATCTATCAGGCTTCCATACACCTCTGTATGATGCAGCATGTGAGGGCGCGGACCCACAATACTCATGTCTCCCTTAAGAACATTGAAGAATTGAGGAAACTCATCTATGTTCGTCTTTCTCATAAAGTTGCCGAAAGCAAATTTACGTGGGTCGTTCTTTGTTGCCTGTGCCTTGTCTGCATCCTTGTTCACATGCATGGAACGGAATTTAAGACAGTAGAAGGTATCACCATTCAGACCCGTTCTTGCCTGTTTGAAGAAAATTGGACCAGGACTCTGAATCTTGATGATGAGAGCTATGAATGGAATGAATGGTAGAACGCACAAACATGCAAGCCCGCTCACCACGATGTCGAAGCTACGCTTGATAATGCGGTTTGACGTGCTTGTTAGGGGTTCTATGCGGTTTGAATATACCGTCCTTCCCATGAAATTCTGGGCATCAAGATGCAATTTGTACTCACCAAACACACGTGGCAGGTAGTAGAAGTGTATCACATTCTTATCACAGAAGTGTATGATGTTGATGATCTCAGGATCTTTATGCGACAGGCAGCAGAAAACCTCGTCAATATTGGAAGGTTCACCATTGATGGTATCATTCATGGTAGAAGAGATAATCTCTTTGAGCTGTTTCATGTTTCCTATTCTTTTCAACCCTTCCGGATTATCAGTGATGTCTTCATCTGCATAATATCCTTTTACTATATAACCTGCCGAGGGATCTTCTGTCATCGTCTTGTACATCTCGCTCACGGCAGGATCGTTACCTACAAAGATGACGGTGCGTGAGTTGCGGCCCTTAGAGCGGAAATACTTTAGTAATTTGAGCTCGCAGAGTCGGCTTATGATGAGAGACAGATAGAATGTTATGCCGAAGATAATGCTGAAGGAGAACATCTTTCCCCCGTGACCGAGTAGTCTTGAGAAGGTAAAGAAACAGAATGTTGTTGCTGCAGCCAGATATAAAGTACGCTTTGTAACCTGTAGGAACCCGATCTTTCTGACATGAATGATGGTGGAATAGAAGTATTCGCCTAGGAACAAGGCAGCATTGGCAACAAAAAAGGTAATCTTTGTTGCTTTGTCGAAATACGCGGGTATGAGTTCTTGACCATATTGGGTATAGAACAACAGTACGATGTTGAGAATAACGAAATCGGCACCTATCACCAGTCTCCTTATCATTTCATTTCCTTTATAATGCTTGTTCGTCATTTGCTTATGTTTTTTATACTCCTAGTTATTTATATATCTTTTTAAGATATTTGAGGTATGCTTAAACTGATATTTGGTCGCAAAGATAATAATAATAGTTGAAAATCGGAAATAAATCAGCAAAAAAATATCGAAATAGACTAACTTGAACCAACTTGAACCAGCTTTTCTTGTTTTTAATCTGTTTAAATGATGTTTTTTCTTCCTTTTTACTTTCTTGCGCATATCTAGGTATTTTTATATGAATAGGTAGTTTTTTTAGAATTTGCTTGGTGGTCTCAAAAGAAAAACGTACTTTTGCAGCCGGATTATCACGGATGATTCTTCTTTGAGACCTGTTGGTACTGGGAGTAAACTCCTGATGTGATGCAGTCTCTCACTGTTAATTTGTGAAATCTTAAGTATGAACAATAAACGATTTAGATAGTAATAATATGCAATTAATTTTATTATCGGGTGGCTCGGGGAAAAGGCTCTGGCCACTTAGCAATAATGCTAGAAGCAAACAGTTCTTGCCATTGCTCGAAAAGGAGAATGGGGAGATGGAAAGTATGGTTCAGCGCGTGGTACGTCAGGCTCAGGAAGCAAATCTGACCAGCGATATTACGCTTGCTACAAACGCCAGTCAGCTGGATATTATCCAGAACCAGCTGGGAGAGCGGGTTTCTGTGGTTACCGAACCGGAGAGGCGTGATACTTTCCCTGCTATCGCTTTAGCTGCAAGTTATCTGAAACTGAAGAAGAAATGTGAGGATGATGAGGTTGTGGTTATTATGCCTTGTGATCCTTATACCGAGTTGGAATATTTCCATACCATAGCCCGTATGGTAGAATGCGTGGAGAAAAACGTTGCCGACCTCGTGCTGATGGGTATCAAACCTACTTATCCAAGTGCAAAATATGGTTATGTGGTTCCTTTTGCTGAAGGAGAGAAGTATCAGATAGTGAAGAGATTTACCGAGAAACCGGATGTGCCTACAGCAGAGAAACTCCTGGAGGAGGGTGCTTACTGGAATGGTGGTGTCTTCGCTTTCCGTTTGGGCTATATGATGCAGATTGTACGTAAGTATATGCAGAGTGAGAACTTTGAAGATACCCGTGCAAGATATAGCGAATTTCCAAAAATCTCTTTCGACTACGAGGTGGCGGAGAAGGCTGAATCGGTAGCGGTAGTACCGTTTAATGGTGAATGGAAGGACCTGGGTACCTGGAATACACTCACTGATGAGCTGCACCATGCCAGCATCGGTAATGCGGTGATGGGAAGTCATTGCGAGAATACGCATGTCATCAACGAACTCCAGTTGCCTCTGTATGTGGATGGCTTGAAGGATGCTGTAGTTGCAGCGAGTCCTGATGGCATCTTCGTTTGTGCAAAGAAATATTCCGAGGACATCAAGAAGGCGGTAGAACATCTTACTCCGCGTCCGATGTATGAGGAAAGAAGGTGGGGTACTTATCGGGTGATTGACGATTCTGAGTATGCTGACGGCAATCATTCGCTCACCAAGAGTATTACCTTGAAGCCAGGTAAGAATATCAGTTATCAGCTTCATCACCATCGTTCTGAGGTGTGGACATTCGTAGAAGGTGAGGGCATCTTTGTACTTGATGGTGAGGAGAAACATGTGAAGGCTGGTGATACCGTGGTGATTCCTCTGGAGCATTATCATGCCATCAAGGCGATTACACAGCTGACTTTCATCGAAGTTCAGAATGGTAATCCACTGGTTGAGGAGGATATTGAAAGATTCGATTATCAATGGAAAATGAAATAAAACACAAGTTTTTGTGATATAATGTCAGTATTTAAACGTGTCAAAGTGTCAGTATGGATGCTTTGGCACGTTTTTCGTATACTGACGGGGTGACGGGTAGCAATACCTGTTGGCAAAATAAATGTATAACAATTAAAATATTATAGAATCATGAACATTAAACCATTAGCAGACAGAGTGCTGGTACTTCCTGCACCAGCTGAAGAAAAAGTAGGTGGAATTATTATCCCTGATACAGCAAAAGAGAAACCACAGCGTGGTAAGGTCGTTGCTACAGGTAAGGGGACGAAAGACGAAGAGATGATTCTCAAAGAAGGTGATACCGTACTCTATGGTAAGTACGCTGGCACAGAACTCGAATTCGATGGTACTAAATATATCATGATGCGTCAGAGCGATGTACTCGCTGTAGTGGAAGAGTAATTCTTAAAGGTAAAAAGGTAAAAAAGTAAAAAGATAAAAAAAACTTTTTGCAGATATTTATTTAAACATTATTAGAAAGAATATATTATGGCTAAAGATATTAAATATAATATGGATGCTCGCGACCTCTTGAAGAAGGGCGTAGATCAGTTGGCAAATGCAGTAAAGGTAACTCTCGGTCCTAAAGGCCGTAACGTGGTAATTGAAAAGAAGTTTGGTGCTCCTCAGATTACTAAGGATGGTGTTACCGTGGCTAAGGAAGTAGAGTTGGAGAATAAGTTCGAGAACACTGGTGCTCAGCTTGTTAAGAGTGTTGCCAGCAAGACTGGTGATGATGCCGGTGATGGTACAACAACTGCTACTATCCTGACTCAGGCTATCGTAACAGAGGGCTTGAAGAACGTTACTGCAGGTGCTAACCCAATGGACTTGAAGCGTGGTATCGATAAGGCAGTGGCTGCTGTTGTTGCCTTCATCAAGGATCATGCAGAGCAGGTAGATGACAACTACGACAAGATTGAGCAGGTGGCTACTGTTTCTGCCAATAACGATGCTGAAATCGGTAAGCTCTTGGCTGATGCTATGCGCAAGGTTTCTAAGGATGGTGTCATCACTATCGAGGAGAGCAAGAGCCGTGATACCA
>CAVBFV010000087.1:0-10313 GCA_963594575.1 Lachnospiraceae bacterium
AGCATCAGGAAGAGATCAGTGCTTACGAATCATTCCTGCAATGGTTTAAGAAGAAATGCAACTTTAAAAAAATGTAAAGGCAGCTTCATTTCTCAAAATATGTTTAAGAAAAGCGGAAAAACACCCTTCACACCCTTCACCTGTAATAAATTGATTTACAGAATGTTAAATAAAAAGGTGAAGGGTGAAGGTTTGAAAACTCTATTTATATATGTACGCGTGGGTAAAGAAAAAAGAGGGTAATTCAAAAAAAGACCCTAGGGTCAAAAATCGAAAAAGCCCTAAAAAAGAATATAATATAAAGATTTAAAATATACCCTTCACCCTTCACCTCGTCACCCCAACACGGTTTCCATATCTTCTTTATCGGAGATATTTTCTTATCCTTCGGAGATATTTTGCTATCTATCGGAGATAATTTCTTATCTATCGGAGTTATCTTTTTATCCTTCGGAGATATTTTCAGAATGATTTCATGGTATTTTCTGTACTTTATTTCCCGAATCCACGCAAATCGCACAAATCGCATAGGTAGGAAACGGAAATGTTGTATCTTTGCAACGTCAATCAGAAGTAACAACGAAATGCAGGATTGCTGAAAAAACAACATAAAAATTTGGAAGTTAGAATTATTCAGCGTAATTTTGCAGATGAAATAAAACAAGAAACAATTGATAAACTAACATTAATAACAAGACAAATGAAGAAACTAATCTTGTCATCGCTCTGCATGCTCATGGGCTTGACCTCTATGTCTGCCCAGACCGCATTGCAAAATGAAATTCTGGAGGTAGCTCATCGCACCAACAACTACTTCATGACGAAGTACAGCGCCCCTACTCTCAACACATTCGTGAAGAAAATCCGCACCAGCAACCTCTGGACCCGTGCCGTGTATTACGAAGGATTGATGGCACTCTATGAGATTGACCCTCAGCAGCGCTATCTCAACTATACCGACAAGTGGGCGGATTATCACAAGTGGACTGCCCGTGGCAGCGTGAACGATACCGATGCCGACAACCAGTGCTGCCAGCAAACCTACATGGACCGCTACGTACAGACAGGCGGCAAGAAGGACTTGAGCAAGGTGAAGGAGAACCTCGACCATCAGATGGGCACCAACCGAGTAAACTACTGGACTTGGATTGACGCTATCCAGATGGCGATGCCAGCCTACGCCAAGTATGCCAAGATTACCGGCGAACGCAAGTATCTGGATTATGCGATGAATTCCTATAAATGGAGCCGTGATACCCTGGCTAACGGTCTCTTCAACAAAAAAGAAGGACTCTGGTGGAGAGACAAGGACTACGTGCCACCTTACAAGGAGAAGGATGGCAGCAACTGCTACTGGAGCCGTGGCAACGGCTGGGTGTATGCAGCCCTGGTCCGCGTGATGGAGACTTTGCCAAAGACCGACAAGTACTATCAGTATCTGAAGAAGGATTTCATCTCTATGAGCCAGGCTATTCTGAAATGCCAGCGCAAGGATGGCTACTGGAACGTAAGCCTCGTCTGTCCTGCCAACTATGGCGGTCCTGAGATGACCGGTACAGGTCTCTTCCTCTATGGTATGGCATGGGGTGTTCAGCAGGGCATTCTTCCTAGAGCCACCTATCAGAAGGCGATGGACAAGGCATGGAAGGCTCTTGCCGCATCCGTTCACGAGGATGGTTTCATCGGCTATAACCAAGGCACCGGAAAGGAGCCATCAGCTGGCCAGCCTGTCACCTTCACCTCCGTCCCTGATTTCGAGGACTACGGCACAGGTTGCCTCCTGCTTGGTGCTGCAGAGTATTACAAGCTTTTAAAAGTAAAAGGGTAAAAAGGTAAAAAAGTTAAAAGAAAACAAATCATGAAGAAATATATCTGGCTGATGGCTTGCCTGGTGGCGTTTTCGCCACTAAGCGCCAACGCCGCAAAGAAACAGAAGAAAGCAAAGAAGGCACAAACCGAACTTTGGCCTGATGGCACAAAGATGGATGCCTGGTTCAGCAACGCCCAGAAGGTGAACGTGGATACCCTGGGCAAGAAATACGTCCTCACCGACTATGGCGTAAAGACGGATAGTACCCTGATTCAGACCCAGGCCATCCAGACGGTCATCGACCGTGCAGCCAAGGATGGCGGTGGCGTTATTGTGGTACCTGCCGGAACCTATCAGAGCGGTGCCCTCTTCTTCAAGCCAAAGACCCATCTCTATGTTTCAGAAGGTGGAAAACTGAAAGGCAGTGACCGCATCGCCAACTTTCCTGTGGTGCAGACCCGCATCGAGGGAGAAACCTGCAAATACTTCTCAGCCTTCATCAATGCCGACAAATGTGACGGCTTTACCATTGCCGGTCCAGGTACCATCGATGGAAATGGCTATCACTATTGGGAGGAGTTCTGGATTCGCCGCACCTGGAACCGTGAATGCACCAACAAGGATGCACAGCGCCCTCGTCTCGTTTATATCAGCAACTCCAGCAACGTAACCTTACAGGATGTGCATATTCAGAACAGTCCATTCTGGACCAACCACATCTACCTTTGCCACCACGTCCGCTTCCTGGGTTGTACCATCTTCGCCCCTACTTCCGGCATGAAGGCACCAAGCAGCGATGCCATCGACATTGACGTTTGTCACGATGTGCTGGTGGATGGCTGCTACATGAGCGTAAACGATGATGCCATCGCCATCAAGGGCGGTAAGGGCACCTGGGCAGACCAGGCACCAGAGAATGGTCCTGTATATAACGTACTCATCCAAAACTGCACCTATGGTAGAGTGCACGGATGCTTAACCCTCGGCAGCGAGAGCGTGAAAGACCGCAACATCGTATTGCGCAACATCAAGGTGGGCAATGCACAGCGCGTACTCTGGCTGAAGATGCGCCCTGATACTCCTCAGCATTACGAGTACGTAACGGTGGATAACATCCAGGGCACCACAGGCAGCTTCCTCGTCATCCGCCCATGGAAGCAGTTCTTCAAACTAGGCGATCGCAAGGACATGCCGCTGAGCCAGTGCAACAACATCACGATGAAGAATATCCAGATGGATTGCGACAACTTCTTCGATGTGGGCAAGAGCGAGAAATACCGCCTGGTAGATTTCACCTTCGAGAACATCAACTGTACCGACAAGAAGATGGCTTTTGATGCCAACCTTATTGAGAATACCGTGGCAAAGAAGGTGAACATCACCCCTAGGGAAAAGAGCAACGGATTGAAGACCACCGGTGATGCCGATGGGTTGAAATAACACATACATTTTATAGAAAGTAATACAGAATTGAGTACTGAAACGAGCTTTATTTGCAAGAATAAGGCTCGTTTTGTTTTTTTATATCCCTCCTTATTTCTTTTTATCTCTTAAAATTAGGCATTTCCAAATATTTTGCTTAATTTTGCCTGCAAAATAATTTTGAGTAAGAAAATGATTGATATAAAAGGTATAACCAAGAGCTTCGGCTCCCTGCAGGTGCTTAAGGGCATCGACCTGCATATTGACAAGGGCGAAGTGGTTAGTATCGTCGGTCCTAGTGGTGCCGGCAAGACTACACTCCTCCAGATTATCGGTACCCTCGACAAGCCTGATAGTGGCAGCATCATGGTTGATGGCATCGATGTAAGCAGCCTCAGCACCAAGAAACTGAGCGATTTCCGCAACCAGCATCTCGGTTTCGTCTTCCAGTTCCATCAGCTTCTACCAGAGTTCACCGCCCTGGAGAACATCATGATTCCTGCCTTCATTGCAGGCAAGAGCCGAAAAGAAGCCAAGGAGCGTGCCGAGGAGTTATTGGAATTCATGGGCTTGAGCGATAGAGCCAGCCACAAGCCTGCCGAGTTATCCGGTGGTGAGAAGCAGCGTGTAGCCGTGGCTAGAGCCCTGGTCAACAACCCTGCCGTCATCCTTGCCGATGAGCCATCAGGAAGTCTCGACACCAAGAACAAGGCTGAGCTTCACCAGCTCTTCTTCGACCTCAGAGACAAGTTCGGTCAGACTTTCGTCATCGTAACTCATGATGAGGGCCTTGCTGCCATCACCGACCGCACCATCCATCTCAAGGATGGAATGATAGAGAAGACGGTAGAGATTAAGAATCAAGAGAACGAAGAAGAAGCAGAAACTTCAGAGATTTAATTTTTATCAAGAATTTGAGAATTAGAGAATTTCCTTTCCTCTATTTATTTGAAAAATAGAATTAGAGAATTGGCTTCGCCAAGCCTTTCTTTCTAATTTTTTCACCAATTCATTGACGAGAAGAAAAATTCTTAAATTCTCTAATTCTTGAAAAGAAAAAAAGAACAACATGGCAAAAAAGATAAAACTCGGCGATTACAATCGCCTCCGCATCGTAAAGAAAGTAGATTTCGGTCTGTATCTCGATGGTGGTGACGAGGGAGAAATTCTCCTTCCTTCCCGCTACGTCCCAGAGAATGTCGGCATCGGCGACGAGCTGGATGTCTTCATCTATCTCGACCAGGAAGAGCGCCTCATCGCAACCACCGAAACCCCATTGGCAAAAGTGGGCGACTTCGCCTATCTCGAAGTGAAATGGGTCAACGAATACGGAGCCTTTCTGGGTTGGGGGCTGAAGAAGGACATCTTCTGCCCATTCCGCGAGCAGAAGAAACGTATGGTGCTCGGCAACTCCTACATCGTGCATATCCACATCGACGAGGAGAGCTATCGCATCGTTGCCTCTGCCAAGATTGAGCGCTATCTCAACGAAAACCATCCTCACTACAAGCATGGTGACGAGGTGGATCTCCTCATCTGGCAGAAGACAGACCTCGGCTTCAAGGTTATCATCGACAACCAGTATCCGGGTCTGCTCTATCAGGACCAGATCTTCCAGTACATCCACACGGGTGACAAGATGAAGGGCTACATAGGAAGAGTTCGTCCTGACGGAAAGATTGACGTCACCCTGCAGAAGACCGGCATCCAGCAGACTGCCGATTTCGCCGAAACCCTCTACCAGTATCTTCTTGACAACGACGGCGAGTGCAATCTTGGTGACAAGAGCGAGGCCGACGACATCTACGAGCGTTTCCACGTGAGCAAGAAGGTTTACAAGCGTGCCGTGGGCGATCTATACAAGAAGCGCCTCATCACCGTAAGCCCAATGAGCATCCGATTGGCGGAATAAAGCAGATTAGAACTATATATAATTAAGGTGGACATTGCTATTTTTAAAAAGCATTGTCCACCTTATTATTTATTTTGCATGATGCATTATATCCTTCTTTATTCTTCTACAACAGCATCCAATACGCTCCGCAAATTACCTATCAGATAAAACGGAAGATTGATCAACGTAAGCTCCTCTCAAGATAAGAGGCTTATGCTTTTTGTCTTGCTTCCAAGCCTCCAATTTACTGATGATATTTCGTCTAAACATATGCATTTGTTTCAAATCAGGGGCAAAGATACTACTTTTTTGTCGCAAATCAGCGGCAACAGCGTTAAAGTTTGTCGCAAATCAGGGGCAACAAGGCATTTCATTTAAAAAGGTGGCGCATCAAATTGTGCTTGATTAAAAACAGTTGCTGCCATATTTTTTTCCAGATTCCTTTTCTGCATATTATCCATTTTCACGTTTATCAAGCAAAAAGCTGATAAACTCATCGTGATATTAGAGAAGTCTTCTCAACAAATCACGAGCATCCATCGGCTTAGTCCCATTCTTCTTATGAGCTTCCATTTCATCAAGAGCACGGTTGAGACTTTCTGCCACATAGGCTTCCTGCTCTGCCTGGCTCATATATCTTTCCTGGTAACTGTTTCCTGACTTGGAGATAGAACTGGCTAATTTTTCAGCATAGTCTTTGAGCTTGGCGACAAATTCGTCAAGCGTATATTGACCTGTAGAAGGTACTTGAAACTGAATATTAATCGTTTCCATCTTATTCCTTTCTTTTAAATTAACGCCACAAAATTAACGAAAAGAATTGGAAATGCCAAAGAAAAGAGCGACTTTCTTTAGTTTAAGATACGAAAAAGCCTTTCAGTATCAAAAATACCAAAAGGCTCTATTGTCCTATCTCGATTTCACTTCAAAAACATTCAATTTATTCCTTCAACCATAAGTTCATAAGCTGATCATCAATATAATACGCACTTTGAGAAGTAGAAACCAGATGATATTCCAGCAGTTTCTTCACGGCACTCTGCACGCTACTTGCCGAACGGAGACGATGCTTCTTCACAAAACCAGAAGAAGTAATCTGACTAGCCATTCCCTCCTTAGCAACAGCATATAGTAGTTCCTTCTGCGGAAGAGTGAGACGGGAAAGTATCTCGCTAAACTTATGATCATTATCCAATACCAAAGCATGGATAATGCCCTCTATCATCTCACAATCAGCCTCAGCCTGTGGCACAGTCTGATTAAAAGCCTCGTGCATCACCTTCTGCATATAATAGGTATTGCCACCAAAAGCCTGATACACCTGCTCTATAGCCTTCTCCTTAATCTTCTTATCAAACTTACCAAACAAGCGGATAGCAAACTCCTTGTATTTATCAAGCGGAATCACCTCCAGGTTCATCATATCAGCACTATTGTAAAAAGGATGCGCTTTCTCAGAAAACATCTTGGAGATTAGATGACGCTCGCTGCCCGAAAAGATGAAATTGGCATTGCTGCACTTCTGAATATAAGTCCTGAGAATGGCTTCCATATTTTTCTCTGGATAATAACCTATCTGCTGAAACTCGTCGATGGCAACAATGCATTTTTTATCTGCCTGCTCCAAACAGGCAAATATCTCATCCAAAGTATAGAGCGGATTAGAAATATCACCCAACGAAAGATTAAACGTTGGGGTATTGGAAATCGGATCGTAACCGAAGCAGCCATTGATAGACTTCAGAGTGTTAACCACCATTCTCATCATCTTGGTTCCACGACGGGCAGCCAATTCAAATACAGCCTTTCCCAACTCGAACGCAAACTCATGGATGCTGGAAGTTCGAAGGATATCGATGGATATACAGATAAAATGGTCTTTGATGGCAGAAGAATCCATGCAAAAGTCTATCAGTTTACTCTTGCCTACTCGTCTTGCAGCCATTACCACCATATTCTCGCCACCCGTTACCTTATTGATGATTCTTTCCGCTTCCTTTTCTCTGTCGCAGAAATATTCGGGCTTGATATAACCCGTTATGATAAAAGGATTCTCCATATAGCTCACCATTTTAAAATGTTACTTTCGGCTGCAAAGATAATTATTTATTTTGAATTATGCAAATTGCATAATGCAAATTGCATAATTCATATTGATTAAAAATCAGTTTATTATCGTTCTACCTTTTCGATAATCTTCATTCCCTCTTCCACTGCCTGCATGTTCAGCGGAATCAAACCATGATGGCGCTCTGGCAATGACTTGTAAAGCGCCTTGTTCAAACCATCGGTGCTCACAACAGGACAAACCTTCAGCAGACCGCCCAAAACAATCATATTGAACACCTTGGAGTTTTTCATCTCGGCAGCCTTGTCCATCGCATCAATGCGATAAATGGTGATGTCCTTGCGCTGTGGAGGATTCATCACACCATAGCCGTCATAAATCAGGATGCCGCCTGGCTTAATCTTCGGCTCAAACTTGTCGAGCGACGGCTGGTTGAGCACAATGGCTACATCATAATGGCTCAGGATAGGCGAAGAGATGCGACTGTCGCTCACAATGACCGTTACATTGGCTGTACCACCACGCTGCTCTGGTCCGTAAGCAGGCATCCAGGTTACCTCCTTATTCTCCATCAGTCCTGAATAAGCCAGAATCTTTCCCATCGAGAGAACGCCCTGACCACCAAAACCGGATATAATGATTTCTGTCTTCATTGTTCTAATCTTTTGCAAATGCCAAATTCAACATTCAACATTCAACATTCAACATTCAACATTACATGTTTGTTGTATCCTTCAGATCACCCTTAGGATACTGCTTAAACATGTTTTCTTCCATCCACTTGTTAGCCTCAACAGGTGAGAGCTTCCATCCGCTGTTGCAGGTAGAAACGATCTCTACCAGGCTGGAGCCCTTGCCCTGCATGCTTGCCTCGAACGCCTTGCGGATAGCCTTCTTTGCCTTCTTGATGCTTGCCACGGTCTCCACACTTTGGCGGGTTACATAACAAGTACCCTGCAGATGGCTTGCCAACTCGGTAATATTGAGTGGATAACCATGAAGATCAGCCTCTCTACCATAAGGACAGGTAGCAGTTTTCTGACCCAACAGGGTGGTTGGCGCCATCTGTCCGCCGGTCATACCATAGATGGCATTATTGATGAAGATGATGGCGATATGCTCACCACGGTTCAGGGCGTGGATAGTTTCGCAGGTACCGATGCACGCCAGGTCGCCATCGCCCTGATAAGTGAAGACGAGACGATCAGGCCACAAGCGCTTGATACCCGTAGCTACAGCAGGTGCACGACCATGAGCAGCCTCCTGCCAGTCAATATCCAAATAGCGATAAGCAAAGACAGCGCAGCCCACCGGACATACGCCCACCGTCTTATCCTCCATGCCCATCTCCTCGATAACCTCGGCAACGAGCTTATGAACTACGCCATGCGAACACCCCGGGCAATAGTGCATCGGGGTATCGTTCATCAGCGTAGGCTTCTTATATACCAGATTCTCTGGTGAAATTATATCATTCATTTTATTAACTTCTTTAATGCTTCAACGATTTCCTCCGGCTCCGGTACGATACCGCCCAGACGACCAAAGTGCTCCACAGGAGTCTGACCATTCACAGCCAGTCGCACATCCTGAACCATCTGACCGGCATTGATTTCTACAACCAGAATGCCCTTCTTGGTCTTGGCGAGTTCATGAATCTCCTTTTCAGGGAAAGGCCAGAGAGTGATAGGACGGAACAATCCTACCTTGATGCCCTGCTCACGCGCACTCTCGATGCTCTTCTCGGCGATACGTGCCGCACTACCGAAAGCTACGATAACATAGTCGGCATCATCCATCTGCTCGGTTTCATAACGAACCTCGGTTTCACGGATTTTTCTGTATTTCTCCTGAAGAGCAATATTGCGCTCCTCCATTACCTCAGGCTTGAGTTCCAGAGAGGTCATGATGTTGACTGGACGATTCTTCGGACGGCCGATGGTAGCCCAAGGATATTCCTTCGCAATCTCCTCCTCGGTACGTCGAGGCTTGACAGGAGGCAGAACCACCTTCTCCATCATCTGACCAATGACACCATCGCTCAGAATCATCGCAGGATTGCGATACTTAAAGGCAAGCGTAAAGGCGAGATCAACGAAATCAGCCATCTCCTGAACAGAAGCAGGAGCCAGCACAATCACATTATAGTCGCCGTTACCACCACCGCGGGTAGCCTGGAAATAATCACTCTGGGATGGCTGGATGGTACCCAGACCCGGACCGCCACGCTGCACATTGACGATAACGCCCGGAATCTCAGCACCTGCCATGTAAGAGATACCCTCTTGCATCAAAGCCACACCCGGACTTGAAGAAGTGGTAATGACACGCTTACCGGCACCGGCGCCACCATAAACCATGTTGATAGCCGCCACCTCACTCTCAGCCTGCAGAACCACCATACCTGATGTTTCCCATGGCTTGAGCAGAGCCAGCGTCTCTATAATCTCACTTTGAGGTGTGATAGGATAGCCGAAGAAACCATCCGCACCACATCTGATGCAGGCATGGGCTATCGCCTCATTGCCTTTCATTAATGTAACTTCCTGATTTGCCATTGTTTAGTCCTCCTTCTTACGATAAACAGTGATGCAGCCGTCCGGACAGACGATGGCGCACGAGGTGCAACCAACGCATGCTTCAGGTACAGCCGCCTCTACATAACGGTAACCATGCACATTGACTTTTTTCTCAGCCAATGCGATGACATGCTGAGGACAAGCCTCCACACAGAGCGAGCATCCCTTGCAACGCCCGGTGTCGACTACAATAGCCCCTTTAATCTTACTCATATTCTAATTTCTTACTAATTATCTTTACCCTTGGAGTAAACAAAGCTCCTGCTGTCCACATGTCGGTTGTTATGGATTGTAGTAGTCTTTGCAATAAAAGCTCATGATATCATCCAGCATCTCCTTGGCTGCTACGGCAGGGCTCTCCGGGTCGAGGGCAATGGCCTCCATATAGCAGTCGAGGGCACGCTTAAAGTCACCCTGCTTGCGCCAGGCGTTACCTTGCTGATAATATTCTTCTGCTGTCATTTACTCTTTTCTTTTTAAGTTTTGCTCTGCGAAATTACTAATTTTCGGCTAAGAAAAAGAATATAAGCCTAAGATTTA
>CAVBFV010000088.1:0-10280 GCA_963594575.1 Lachnospiraceae bacterium
TTACCTTTGCGGACGTTTTTATTTAATATTATTAAGATGAAGAAACTAAAATTAGTTGGTTTTGCCATTGCGATGGCTTGTGCAACCCCATCTTTTGCAGGCGGTTTGCTCACCAACACCAATCAACATGTAGCATTCAATAGAATGATGAGCCGTGAGGCTTCAATTGGTATCGACGGTGTTTATTACAATCCAGCCGGAGTTGTATTCATGGGTGAAGGTCACCATCTCGCCATCAACTGGCAGTTGGCTTACCAGACACGTAGCATTGAAAATGATTATGCATTGTTCACCAACAATGTGAACAATCCTATTACTCCTCGTACTTTCAAGGGTGAGGCTTTTGCGCCTGTCATCCCTTCATTCCAGTATGCTTATAATAAAGGTAGATGGTCACTCCAGGCTAGCTTCGCCCTCACAGGTGGTGGCGGTAAGTGTACCTTCGATAATGGTCTTGGCTCTTTCGAGAAGATCGTAGCAGAGACAGCAATGGCTGCTTGCGGTTTGGCAAGAACGGTTGACAACGTATTGGGCAATACACTTGGACAGCCAGGAATGCAAATGTTTACAACCGACCAGGCTTTCGGACAGAAAGGCGAATATAGCTACAATAGCTATATGCATGGTCGTCAGTACTATTACGGTCTCTCTGTAGGTGCTGCATATAAATTCTGCGACAACTTCAGCGCATTTGCAGGTGTACGTGGCGTCTATGCTTCAACAAACTACTATGGATATGTTGAAAACATCAAGGTAGGCAACATGCCTCTTTACAAGGTGCTCGACCCTAACAAGGAAAATGCAGCAAACATTGAATTGAGCTGTGATCAGAGCGGCATCGGCTTTACTCCTATCATCGGTGTAGACTTCAAAACAGGCAAGTGGAACTTCTCTGCAAAATATGAGTTCAAGACTCGCATACGTTTGAAGAACAAGTCTGTAAATCAGGCTCCTAGTATCAGTGCCCTCCCAGACAACTTGTCCAGACAGATGGTTGGAACATTGACTCAGGTATTCACAAATAAGGGTATGACTCCAGAGAATGCTCAAGCTGAAGCAACAAAAACTATTCAAGCAGTTTTAACTAACGGTGATGTAGTAAAGACAATGGCTGGTTTGAAGACTCAATTCGACGCCAAGCTCGACGAGGCTATCGGCGAATACGAAGATGGCAAGAAGATTGCTGGTGATATCCCAGCTTACCTGGCACTCGGTGTTGGTTATAGCCCTATCGATGCAGTTAGAGTAAACGTTGGTTTCCACTGGTTCGACGACAAGAATGCAACATCTTATAAGAATCGCAACAAGGAATTGAAGCGTGGTACATTAGAGTACAATGCCGGTGTTGAGGTAGATGTAAACAAGAAGATTACCTTGAGTACAGGTTGGCAGAATACCAACTATGGCTTGAGCGATGAATACATGGACGACAAGTCATTCGTTGTCAGTTCAAACTCTGCAGCAGTTGGTGGTGTTTATCACATCAACAAGAAGATGGACTTGAACGTGGCTTACTTCCACACCTTCTATCAGCACAAGAAGACCTCAGAGAAGGTAGAACAAATTGGAAAGACCTACAGTTCAGACTACACACGTAACAACAATGTTTTCGCAGTAGGTCTTGACATCAACTTCTAAACATAACTACAATTATCATAATTAAAAGGCTACCCGTTCTTGCAACAAGTAACGGATAGCCTTTTTCTTTTTATTTATCAATCCCATTTTCCACAATTCTACCAGAGAAAAGGTTGTTCTGACAACTTACAACGGGTCTACATCATAATAAATCTGCAGCGCTCCATATCTCGGATCTTTTCCCATCTGTTGCTGAGCAAACTTCAGATACTCTCTCACCTTCTGCTGGTCAATACCATTTTCCAGTTTGATAACAATCTTTCGAATGTTCATCGTCTTAACCCTCGCCACAGCAGGTTTATCGGGTCCCAATACACGACCGCCAAACCAGCTTCTCAGCGTTTTGCTGAGTTCATAACTAGCCTGTTCGCACACCTTATCATATTTATGTTTTACATACACATTAATCAGGTGGAAGAAAGGTGGATAATGAAAAGTTCTTCTCTCCTCCAGGATACCCTGATACAAGCCTTCATAATCATTATGCACCACCTGTCCGATTACCGGCAAGGTAGGATTCTTAGTCTGTAGAATCACCAAACCACGCTTACCTTTTCTTCCAGCTCTACCACTCACCTGTGCCATCATCATGAAAGCATGCTCGTAGGCACGGAAATCGGGATAGTTGAGCATTGAATCAGCATTCAGGATGCCCACTACACTCACCTTGTCGAAATCGAGACCCTTAGAAACCATTTGCGTGCCTATCAGAAGATTCGTCCTGCCTTCAGAGAAGTCTGCGATCAGTCGTTCGTAGGCATTTCGTGTACGTGTTGTATCCAAATCCATTCTGGCAATCTTGGCTTCCGGAAAGATTTCCGCTATCTGGTCTTCTATCTTCTCGGTACCAAAACCACGTCCCATGATTTCCGTACTGCCACAGTTAGGACATTCCGTAGGAACCGGATAAGTGTAACCACAATAATGGCAAGTTAACAAGTTAATGCTTTTGTGTAACGTGAGCGAGACATCACAGTTCTTACATTTCGGCACCCAACCACATACCTTACATTCTACCATCGGCGCGAAACCACGACGATTCTGAAAGAGGATTGCCTGTTGCCCATTCTTCAAAGCTTCTCTTACTGCAGCCAGCAGCTGTGGAGAGAAAGGACCGCTCATCATCTTACGGTGGCGCAAGTCTTTTACATCTACCACCTGAATTTCCGGCAACTGGACACCTTTGTATCTTGTCTTCAGTTCTACCAAGCCATACTTGCCTTGCTGCGCATTATAATAGCTTTCCATCGAAGGCGTAGCCGTACCCAATAATGTCTTAGCCCCATACATCTTGGCAAGCACAATGGCAGCACTTCTGGCATGGTAGCGCGGAGCAGGATCCTGCTGTTTGAAGGAAGTTTCGTGCTCTTCGTCTATAATGATGAGTCCCAAATTCTTAAAAGGCAGGAAGACGGCACTTCTTGCGCCTAGGATTACATCATAAGGGTGATCTGAGAGTTGTTTCTGCCAGATTTCTACACGCTCAGCATCACTATATTTAGAATGATAGATGCCCAGCCGGTCGCCGAAGACTCTATGCAGACGTTCCATGATTTGTACGGTCAAAGCGATTTCCGGCAGCAGATAGAGCACTTGCTTATGCTCCTCTATGGCTTTTCTGATAAGATGAATATAGATTTCCGTCTTTCCGCTGGATGTCACACCATGGAGCAATACGACATCCTTTTTCATCATTTGCATCAGGATTCCATTATAGGCATCTTGCTGTGCCAAGGAAAGTTGTTTGATAAGTTCAAGATGAGATTCTCCATTCGTATTCAATCGTCCAATTTCCAATTTATACGTAACAAGGATTCCTCTATTGATAAGTGCCTTGACAACAGCATCCGTACAATGGCTCTCATTCATCAGTTCTTCCTTGGTCACTTTTTTAATGCCTTCTCTAGGCGTATCACCATCAAGACTGTCCCAATGCGAGAGACTCAGAAAGGTTGTCAGGGCTTTGGCTTGCTTCAAGGCTCTCTGCACCAGATTGAGCGCTACGTGAAGAGCCTGCTCACTACGGTATGTACTGGCAAGTTCCACATAGAGTTCCATCTTGGGTTTGAATTTCTCTGTAGATTTCAAACCACCCGGCATGGCAGCATTATAGACATCGCCTAAAGGAGCCATATAATAATAGCCAATCCATTGCCACAATCTCATCTGCTGAGGCAAAAGCGAAGGCGTATTGTCAAGTACCGCCTCGACAGGTTTGCAGGAGAATGCAGGCTTATCATCATGCAGTCGGGTAGCCATTGCGATATATTTCTTACTTTTACCAAGAGGAACCAGCAAGCGTACCCCAGGCACAACTTTCCCTTCCATCCCATCAGGGACAGAATAAGTAAAGGTTCCGTCGAGCGGAAGGGGTAATATCACATCTACATACTTCATATCTAATATTCTTAAACCTTGAAATATCTGCCATTCAGACTTTCGGCTTGCAAAGTTAGCAAAAAAAAAGCAGATACCCATCATCGGATACCTGCTTTTATATATTTTAAGATGTACTAGGCGAGGCCATACGATGTTCTCACCCATAATCTGTCCTGTTCTTTTACAAGATTAGAACCAATAACCCAAAGCAATCTGCCAACTGTTATTCTTACTGTTACCATTCACAATCTTTTCGCTTGTTTCCTTCCAGGTAACATCAGCTGTCTTACCGCAAGCGATGTTATAGTTTGCAGAAAGCTGGAGATGGCTCAGCAGGGTTACACCCAAACCTACGTTTACACTGAAGTTTGTTTTCTTCAGAGAATAACAGCCTGATTTATCCCACTCGAAGTTCTTGTCGCCAACGTTGATACCCCACTGTGGACCAGCGAAAACGAAAACATTAGCCAAGCTACTCAAGCCGAAGCCATAGCGTACGTTTACTGGGATATTAAGAGATTTCTGAGTCATCGTTGTCTCTGCATTATTTACAGACACCTTAGCTTCCTTCTGATCGTACAAGGCAGCAGCATCAAAACTCAAGCCAACAATAGGGATAGTAACCTTTACCATTGGACCAACAAAGAAACCAGTCTTGTTAGATGCATCGAATACATCGTTACTCAAAGACATATTAGTAACATCCAAACCGCCCTTCAAACCAAACTTAATCTGGGCATTAGCATTTGTAGCAAACATCATGGCTGCTACAACCATTAATACTGATAAAACTTTCTTCATTCTATATTTACTTTAATTCTTATATAAATTAATGACGCTCTCTACGAACCGATACCCTAGCTGAGCCACCAGAAGAAACATTGCTTCCTCCTGATCTGCGTTTTTTAACAGTAGAAGTCTTAGCTGGTTTAGATGCAGAACCACTTCTTCTGTTACGGCTTTTCTTCAGAGTCTTGGCATCCATATTCTTTTCTGCCTTGGCAATACTGTCAAGAGAATCCTTCCGAGCCTGATTACCCCAGATATTCTTCTCAAAGGCAACCAACTCAGCTTCTATGCGTTTCTGTTCTTTCGCCATGGCTGTATCCGAAGGACAGTATTGTGCCAGGGTATTTCCCTGCATATTATTGGTTTTATAGATTTTACCCCGATACAGATTCTTGGTAAAATAATCTTCTGCACTCATCACAGCAGCATTGTTCACATTACTGGTCATCAGCTGCTGCTTAGCCAGGAAAGGAGCCAGATCATCATACTTCACCCAGAAGAGCGGATACTTGTTTCCTACATCTCCAAAGTCATCATTACGGGTCATGATAGGGCACAAAGCCAATACCTTGGTATGGAAAGAAGCTGTTTTCTGGTCATAATAAGAAGTCTCCTTCACATAGTACGCCTTCACTTCAGCTGATGGAATATCGCTGTCATCAATATGCACCTTTCCATTATCAGTCTTCTCGTAGTAGATATGATAATTATCTACGAATGCTTTCGGAGTAAGACGGTTGGCAGCAGAAAAATCTTCATTACCATCCATACGATACTGATAAACAGGCACTCTACCCGTAAACATCAGTTTAAAGATATAGGTAAAGAGATTCATCTTACCATCTGTTGGCTCTACAGGATAATACAAGGCAGCATTGGCATCATCTGTGAGATTGAGTTCACGATAGATGTCTCTTCTCCAAACCACGTCCTCATCCATCGGGATGGCTGTAGGGAAATAGAGTTTGGCACGCAAGGTCATATTATCAGCATTCGACCGTTGTGCCTTTTGCTGAGCCTGCTTTCTGCGAGCCGCTGGCTGTGCCATGATGCTCTGCACCATTCCCAAAAGCATGAATATGAATAATATCTTTTTCATTACATTGAACTTTGAACTTTAAACTTTGAACATTATGTTACCTAACGATAACTTCCATCGCCGCCGGCAGATTTCGGGTGATTCCGTCAGGACCTACAGCCCTGATATGCGAGATATAGAAGCGACGGTTTCTTGACAGCTTTCTGAACTCTTCGCGCTGGCGTTCCGAGAAATTGGAACCCGCCGAAGCCAAAGGTATGGCATTTCCCATATTATCGAAGAATACGGTTTCGAAGCCCAGCACCTTAAACGGAATATCAAGGAGTCCGTCGTCTATGGCTGCATGAATGCCTGGAGCACCCATCAGAGCACCTTTCGATAGAGCACCACCTCTAAATCTATCTGTACCCATCGCAATATAAGCTGTTGGGTCAGGAAGTTTTCTTACATGGAAAACGAATGGAGGCAGACTTCTCACCTGTCCCTTATCGCGGGCTGTCACATGGATGGTAACATCCTTGCCCACCGCTGAAGGTGTAGCCACGAAATGACCATTGCCCTTAGCTACGAAAGAACCGCCTGTCATGGAAGCAGAGATGGCATTTGCCGGAACACCAGGAACGCTGATACTGATAGGATTGGCATAGCCTGCATAGAGCACATTCATCAGGTCGGCAGCAACGGTAGCAGTATTAGGAACAGGCAATACGGTGTATTTCTGAACGAAATTGCGTCGCATCATCTCGCCGTTCTTACCTTTCATCAGGATGTAACCGCCAAACTGATGTTCACCTACGCCACCAGCCACAAAACTGTATCTGCCATTCTCGGCATTCAACCGACTACCATTCACATAGATTTCCGGGCGCTGCGTGCTGTCTATCGCAGCCATCACCACATGCGAATTAAAGCGTTCACCGGCATAGAGGGTTGTTTTCTCTGGAATAACGAATGCATCGAGTTCATTCACATTCAGTTCTACCAGATCTATATCTTTCTTCTCCTCATCCGATTTCTTCCCATCATCGGCAAGACTCTTCTTGATTTTCTCGACAACAGACTTGCCTTTGACACCGAATTCCTCATCCGTAGGAGTATTCAGCGCCAACATAGCCATCAGGATGACATACATCAGGTTAATCATCTTCTGGCGAGGCGAAACCGGTCTTTTCTTGATTGCCATGGATATATATTTGCTTGATTCTATTTATTTTCTTCGTTGTTTACTCTTCACTTGTTACATGAGGAGCTGCCACACGCATATTGATGGTCATGGCATCAATCATACGGGTATAAATCTTGTTCAACTGCTCTATCTGCTTTGCCATCATCTTGGTCTGCTCATTGATCTGGTCAATGGTACCAATCTGCTGGCTGGCACTTTTCAGCTGCATCTCATATACTCGGCTGATACCTGTCAAGGTACGGTTCAGATTCTCCATCTCCTCGCTGTCACGGGTCAGTCGGCTACTCTGTTCGTTTACCTTACTCAAGGTTTCTACCAGACTCTTCAGCTGTTCTACATAACTGTTCTGAACTTCTACCACCTCAGGATTTAGTGGAGTCAGCTCTGGCGCAGCTGCCATTACAGGAGATGCAGGAGCAGCAACCTCAGGTTGAACCGTCTCAGACTGTTTCCGGGCAGTCATCATTTCCTCAGCCGACACCTTTCCTTCCAGATACTCTTCTGTTGCATGGGTAGGCAAGTCTCTACCTTCAGCTGTTTTGTCGAAAGGACGGTCGAAAGCAGAAAGGAAGAACACGAAAATCTCGGTTCCCATACCTAAGAAAAGCATGAGATTGGCACCAGGAAGATGGGTCAACTTAAAGAGGGTACCAGCGATTACGATAGAGGCACCCCAACTGTAAGCATAGTTAAGGAAAGTCTGACCCGGCACACTATCCATCCACTTCTGCAAGCGGTATACAATATTGAATTTGCTATAATAGCTCATATTTTTTATCTCCTATTCTTATTCTTCAATGGTTTCTGTTTTCCGCTTGCCGTAGTAGCAAGACTTCTCACGCAACGGAATCCGATGTATGAGCGAGGCTGATTCTGGTATTCGAAAGTACGCCATGCCGAACGGATAAACGACTCTGGGTCTTTCCAGGAACCACCTCTTACACTTTTCTTCTTCAAACGGTAAGGGTCTTCTATGGCAGCATTATACTGTAAAGTTGGGTTAAAATCGCTCATGGCGTCTACACCAGCCTCTGTATAAACGGTACTTGTCCACTCTGCCACATTACCTGCCATATCATAAAGTCCATTTGAATTTGGCGAATAGATAGCCACCTTGCTGGTTATCAGGTTGCCATCTTTGGTATAGTTGCCTCTGTCAGGTTTGAAATTGGCATAGAAACAACCATCCCCATTCTTCACATCCGCATTGTCCCAAGGAAATTCATTCTGGTTCTTGCCTCTTGCAGCATATTCCCATTCTGCCTCGGTCGGCAGTCGGTAACGCTGTACAAATCTTGCTTCAGGACCTAAGCCCTTCAACAGATAGTCTGTTCGCCAGGCACAGAAGGCATTTGCCTGTTCCCAGGTAACACCTACTACCGGATAGTCATTATACGCAGGATTACTGAAATAACTTCTCAGATAAGTTTCATTTTCTGCATTCTTGAAGTCGTTTACCCAACAGGTAGTGTCAGGATAAACATTTACGATATAGGTATTCAGGAAATCCCAAGGACCTGAAAGCGGGCGGTTGATGGTCTCACGCACCACTCTACCCTCATCATCATAATAAGCAGTATCTTTCGAAATCATCACCACCTCGTCTGGATTAATCTTCACATCGGTGTTGAAGATACGTTCCTGCGGATTCAGACGGAACTTACGCTGAGCCGCAGCAGTATAATCATAGATTTCGTATTTATAGTTGAGCTGGCGCCAGTCTATGAGTTTTTCTCCTGTAACCGGATTGGTTTCATACAGACTTTCAAAAGCTCTCTGCTCATCCTCATTAGGTTTCTTAGGCAGCGCTTTCTTCCAGTTTACATGAGGTGTAACCGGATCGCCATTCTTATCTTCTGTAATCATGTAAGTCTCGTCGCCTCCATAAGCAGGATCAGCCAGACGGGTACGAAGGATAGAATCACGCACATAAGCCACAAACTGCTTATATTCAGAATTGGTGATTTCCGTATCATCCATCCAGAATCCATCCACCGACACATCCTTGCGTGGTGTTTTCATTCCCCAGAGAGAGTCTTGGGTCTCCATTCCCATTTTCAGGAAGCCACGGTTTATCTTGACCATACCATAAGGGGCTGGCTCTACAAAGCTTCTACCGCTCACGCCAACCACCTCGCCACCTCTGCCTGCAACAGAAGCTTGCTTGGCACCAAAGCAGCCGCTCAAGGTGAGCAATATAGCGAATGCACTAAGGAGCAATATACTTTTCTTCATTGTTTTATGATTCTACTATGTTCTTATTTTTATTTACATTATAATATTCTGACGCTCTGATGGCGGTTTCTGCCTTTCTTGGTCAGGTTGATATCTGTCTGATACCCTACAAAGAGTTCATGACTGCCATTGCCGGCACTGAGTTTGGAGGTGTATGCCTCGTAACTGTAACCTAGCACTACCCCATGAAAACTACCGCCTACCAGCACGGTAACCGATCTGTCCGGACTATAGGTTACACCACCATACAACATCCGTTTCTCATATTGGTAAACCAACCTTCCTGTCAGGTCGCCTCGCCATGTGGTGCCATCTGTTGTTACAAGAACAGACGGCTTTATTGTTAAGAACGGATTTCTAAGCCGAATATTGTATCCACCTGTCAAATAATATGTGGCATCTATTTTCAATTCATTGGTCTCACCCAGATTAATTGTAGGCGATGTAAGATGCTGGGCAGAAAGTCCTACGTACCAAGCCTTATGCTGGTAATACAGACCCAGACTCAAATCCATTCCGCTTCCATTGACATTTGAGGTAGAAAAGGCAGGGTCACCACTTTCTCCCAAATCAACCTTGCTTCCATCAAACTTCTCACTCAGCATACCTCCTTGAACACCCACACTCAGCGTTCCACCCAGGAGTTTATTCTGCAAAGCATACTGTAAAGCCAGGCGCTGATGAGTAAAAAGACCAATCTGGTCGCTCTGTAACGACAAACCTACACCATGCCGGTGATTGAGCAGGAAGAAAGGCATATCTGCCGCTACCTGAAAGGTACGGGGGTTGTGTTCGAATCCAACCATATCAAGTGCGTAGGCCGCCATAACATTGAGTTTCGACTGCTTACCCACAGCAGCAGGATTGAATGATGGTTCCATGTCAAAGTAATGACTGTAGGAAGGATCATACTGTGCCCTCGTTTCGAGCACCCCCACTAGCAGAATCCATATAAGTATAAATCTTTTCAACACAATAAGATAACGGAATTTCTTACACATTATTATATATAAG
>CAVBFV010000089.1:0-10218 GCA_963594575.1 Lachnospiraceae bacterium
GAAAAATTGATTTTACTCTTCACTCTTCACCCAATCGCTGGGAATGCCTTTATATAAAGGGGGTTCGAGAGGTGAAGAGTGGGTGAAGAGAGGTGAAGAGTTACAAAAAACTCTTCACCCTCCGCAACACCTTTATATAAAGGGGATTCGAGCTATCGGGTGAAGAGTGAAGAGTTTTTGGCTATTCCATTGCCTCATATCCTTTGTTCTGAACCAACTTGCCATTGAAGGCAAGACTTCGCTGAGGTATCGGGAAGACGATGGAACAGGACGTAAGAGCGGACTGAACAGAACGGCGAAGATGCGAGGACTTGAGGAACTTGCCGAAACGGATAAGGTCCTGACGGTGACAGGTCTCGCCCGCCAGCATAACCTGACGGTCTTCCAGAATATTGGCAAGCGAAGACTTGCGCGCAGGCAAACCGGCATGCGCACGAACCATATTATACTCTGCCCTGCCATCCCCATCGTTACGCTCCATCGCCTCAGCCTTCATCAGCAACGCATCGGCATAACGGAAACGGAAAAGAGGTTGGGCTGGTCGGGAATGCAGAACAGAATCAGCCTCATCCATCACCAGCGCATCTTCCGGCATCTGATAACGCGCAGAACTGTTGAAGATTTCATCCTCCTCTAAACTGCAGCCCTCATCAGCCAGTCTGTTGCAATAGAAGATACAGGTTTCCCAAGCATTCAATATCTTGCTGCGGTTCTCACTCGCCTTGCCGCCCGTAATGAGCGAGGCGCCATCGGCAGTACGCACCATAAATTCCAGGTCCCTACCCTTCGGACGTTTCCTGTAACCCTGCGCCCAATCGTTGTACATATAGATTTCAGCATTCAGCGCCAGTTTAGCCAGCAGGAAGTTAACCACAGGCTGCGTGATGCGCCCATAATGAGAGCCTTCCTCCAAACTGGACGTCTGAGGAAGATAAGGCAATACCTGCTGCAATTCGCTGAAGATGAAATGTAAGATTTCGCTCCGTTCGCTCTGAGCCGACAGCTTTTCATCGGTAACCGAAGAGCCCGATGCCGGTTCATAGATGAGTGATTCTGCCGCAGACAGGAGTACCGGAATCCTGCCATACAAATCCATCGCCTCATAATACATCATGGCTCTGATGGCACGCACCTCAGCCTTGAACTGCGCCTTCTGGTTATCGGTAAGGCGTACTGACTGTAAATCAATCATATCCAGCGACTTGTTGCACATGCCGATAGCCCGATAAAGATATTGCCAGGAAGAATAAAGCTGCTCATCATCAGGAGAAAGAGAAAGCAGACTGTCCAGACGCTGAATATCGCAGATGCCTTCCCCATCTATCGTTCCACCCATAAAATCATATAAAGGAGCTATGGTCGTATCGAATATTTCAGACGCAGAACCATTGCTGCCACCCCCATCGAGCTGATCCTTAGGATGCTCATTCAAGCACGATGAGAATGCCAACAGGGTCAGGAAAGAGATGACCCAAGTGAACAAATGTGAAATATACCGTCTCATAACCATATCACATGAAGTTTAGGTTTCAAACTGTAAGGACTGCTAATAACAGCAATCCGACTGCAAATATAAGAAAAAAGAATGATAAAAGGACACAAATATAGTAAAAATCTACGTAAATTTTGCGGGAATAAAATTTATTTGTACCTTTGCACCCGGTTAGCAGAGAGCTAACTAAGGGGTGCTACCGCCGGAAAAGAGAAAAAAGCGGATGCTGAGAATATACCCATCGACCTGAACCAGGTAATGCTGGCGTAGGAAAATAAGGCAAATTCCCCCTTATATGATGTTTTTAATTTAAATAAATGAAAAGATTCAACGGGATCGCACTCAGTGTAGCGTTTTGCTCTTTGGCAAGCCAGGCTGCACTGGCACAGACAAAAATCGACACCTTGAAGGTGCAGAATTTGAATGAAGTGATTGTAAAAGGCGTACGTGCCACAAAGGAAGCTCCATACGCCGTGGCTAACATCAGGAAATCAGAACTCAAACAATTCTCTTGCTCAGGTCAGGAATTGCCATTTCTCCTTTCTCGTACACCGGGCATACTCGCCTGGAGTGAGAACGGTATCGGCACCGGTACTACCTATATGCGCATCCGTGGCGCTGCCGGAAGCCGCATCAATATAACACTCGACGGAGTGGCTCTCAACTCACCGGAAGACCAGACCGTTTTCTGGGCTAACATGAACAGTTATTCTTCGCTCCTGGGCAGCATCCAGGTACAGCGCGGCGTAGGCTCTTCTACCAATGGCGACGGTGCCTTCGGTGGAAGCATCTCTATGGCTACAGCTGCTCCTTCGCTCACCCCTACTGCAGAAGTTACCGGTTCTTTCGGTTCTTACAATACCTATCATACAGGCGCCAGCTTCTCTACAGGTCTGCTCGGCAAGCATCTGATTTTTGACGGTGCTTATCACGAGACAGCTACCGACGGTTATGTAGACGGTACAGCAGGCCGCTCTGGTTCTTACTATGGCGGACTGACCTGGCTGGGCGATAACTTCAAGATAAGCTACAAGAACATCGGCAACTTCGAGAAGACCGGTCAGGCTTGGAACGGTGTGCTGGGCGGAGATTACAACTCTAACTTCACCCTCCTTGATGATGGCATCCGCACTTATAAAGATATGTATAAGGCAGGTCTGGATAAGTTTAACGTGCTGACAGGTGATTTGGTTCGCAACGGCAAGGGCGATTATACCATCACTCCTTATACCCTGCGCGACGGAAGCAAATGGGACAAGACTACTGATAACTTCTATCAGAACCACAACATCCTTTCGGCTACCTGGACACCAAACAGCCACTGGAGCCACAGCCTCTCACTGCATTATACCTATGGCTACGGCTACTACAAGGAGTTTAAGAACAACGCCAAGTTTGCCAAGTTCGGACTCGTTTACTATGATGCAGATGGTAATTTCATTAAGAAGTCTGACTTCATCCGCAAGAAGGGACTCACCCAGCATACCTACGGCATGGTATACAATACCAACTATAAGGATGAGCACTGGGATGTTATCGGCGGCTTGAACCTGCAGCAATTCCGCGGCAACCACTGGGGATACCTTACTTATATCGCCAACCAGGATGCCGAGAAGAAATTCTTCGGCAACAACGGAAAGTATAAGTACTATGATTCTGATGCCCACAAGTATGACTACAGCGCCTTCGTCAAGGCAAGCTATCGCTTTGCAGACTACTGGAATGCCTTCGCTGACCTGCAGTATCGCCGTGTAGAATACAAGACCGACGGTATCAACGATAAATTTATCGCCCAGGCAGATGGCAGCTACAAGAACCAGGAGCTGAACATCAACGAGAAGTACAACTTCTTCAACCCTAAGGCAGGTATCAGCTTCAACAAGGATGGTCACAAGGCATACGCATCTGTAGCCTACAGCAACCGCGAGCCAGAGCGCAACAACTTTACCGACAACTTCAACTATCCTTTCCCTAAAGAGGAGAAGCTGCTCGATGTAGAGTTCGGTTATCAGTATCAGGGCGACAACTGGCATGCAGGCGCCAACTTCTACTATATGGATTATGACAACCAGCTGGCTCAGACCGGACAGTTGAGTGACATCGGCGAGGCGCTGACCACCAACATCAAGGATTCTTACCGTATGGGCGTAGAGCTGACAGCCGGCTGGGCACCATTGTCATGGTTGTCAGTAGAAGGAAATGCTGCTCTGAGTAAGAACAAGATTAAGGACTTTGATGAGTTTGTAAGCAACTGGGAAGATGAGAAGAATCCAGGCGTAGTACATTACGACAACTCAACCCTGTCTTATTCTCCATCAGCCATCCTGAACGGATTCATCGATATCCACTATGCCGGTTTCTCAGCTACCTGGCACACCAACTTTGTAAGTCGCCAGTATATTACCAACACAGAAGACCGCGACTTCTCGCTGCCATGCTATTCACAGAGCGACCTGAGCCTGAACTATAGCGCTAAGCTAACCAAGGCACTCGGCATCAAGGAGGTAAGCTTCGGTGTGGACATCAACAATATCTTCAACCGCCACTATGCAGCCAGCGCATTCACCTGGGGCAATGCTATCGGTTACGGATATACATTGGACAAACGATTCAAGCAGATAGCCTACATCCCGATGGCAGATACCACCTGGATGACGCATCTTACATTGAAGTTCTAATCAGAAATCATCATGATGGATTATATTGCATCACATGGTTTAGACATCTTTACCACGGTACTCGGACTGGTTTATATCCTGTTGGAGTACCGTGCCAGTATCTGGCTCTGGCTGGTAGGTATCATCATGCCCGCCCTGGACGTATGGCTCTATTGGAGTCATGGTCTTTACGGCGATGCGGGTATGGCGGTCTACTATACGATAGCCGGCATATATGGTTATGCCGTATGGAAATATGGCAAGAAGCACAACCAGAAGGAGAAGGAAGAACTTCCGATTACTTATATGAAGAAGTCGCTTTATCTCCCTACTCTTCTGTTCTTCCTGGCAGCCTGGGGCATCACCTATTATATACTGATAACTTTCACCAACTCTACGGTTCCTCTTCAAGACAGTTTCACCAATGCCCTGAGCTTTGTGGGTCTCTGGGCGCTGGCACGCAAATATATCGAGCAATGGTTCTTCTGGATTATCGTAGATGCCGTTTGCTTCTATCTCTATATCGTCAAAGGCATCCCTTTCAAGGCAGGACTTTACGGTCTCTACGTCATCATCGCCGTAGCCGGATACTTTAAATGGAAGAAGATGATGATGAAAAAGAGTTGATAGTTTACAGTTAACAGTTTATAGACGGAAAAAGGAAGCCAAGGCAAATACAAACTTGCCAGGCTTCCTTTTATTTCATTTATATAAACAAGAACCACTATACCAAGGTTCCGCGTTTAAACTTATCCAATCAGCGAAAAGCACATCCTTTATGCCCTTTTCACCTTTAATCCGTTTTCGATACTAACCAGTTCATCGCTGAAACCGGAATCAACCTTCAGCCTTTCTTCCACTTTTGTACAACTGTGGATAACTGTGCTATGATCACGATTACCAACGAGTTTACCGATTCTCGAAGCAGGCATTTTGGTATATTTCTGTGCCAGATACATCGTTACCTGTCTTGCCACGACATAATCACGCTTACGGCTCTTGCTGTTCACGGCAGTAACCGTTACATTATAATGATGGCAAACCGTTTCAACAATATCATCGATGGTGAGCGGCTTATCATCCAACTTCACGGCACGCTTGATGACGCGCTCGGCAAGACGGATATCAATGCTGCTGTTATAAACAATGCTGTAAGCCAGAAGACCATTGATGGCTCCCTGCAAATCGCGCACACTTCCGTTACAGGTCTGGGCGATGAAAGAGATGACATCTACCGGAATCTTCAAACCGTCACGACGGATCTTATTGCTCAGGATATCCACACACAACTGGATATTCGGCTTCTCCAACTCGCAGACCAGACCGCAAGAGAAACGGGTGAGCAGACGGTCTGGCATATCCTTCAACTCTACCGGAGGGCGGTCGCTCGCCAGGATAATACGCTTTCCGTTGCGGAAAAGGTGGTTGAAGATATGGAAGAAGGTGTTCAGCGTCTTCGCCTTACCAGCCCACTCCTGGATATCATCCACAATCAGCATATCGATAGACTGATAGAAGTTGATGAAATCATTGCTCGCATTATGGAGCACGGCATCGGTATACTGGGTCTGGAAAAGGCGGGCACTCACATAGAGTACACGCTTCTGAGGATACATCTGCTTCGCTTTCAGGCCGATGGCATTCACCAGATGCGTCTTACCGCTACCCGAAGGTCCGTAAATGAACATTGGGTTAAACTGGGTGGTGTTGGGATGCTCGGCAATAGACAATCCTACGGAACGAGGCAGCTTATTGCTGTCACCCTCCATATAATTGTTGAAAGTAAGCTTCGGGTCTAACTGTGTATCAATGTCTTCCTGCTGCTGGGGAGCGACAGGCTGGGCAGCCGGCTGCTGGGCACGCTCACGAGCCTGCTTTGCCATATCAGCATCGTCAGGATCCGCCTCGATATCCTGAGAAAGCTTATGCTCCTTATCGGTTACAACACGATAAGTGAGACGGATTCCTTCCCCAAAATTACGATGCAGCACCTTACTTAACAAGTCAACGAAGTTCTGTTCCAAGTACTCGTATACGAACGGACTCGGAACCTGCACCAACAAAGTCTTTGTCGACGGCTTGTACGATTCAAAGACGATTGGCTTGAACCATGTGTTATATTGCTGCTCTGTTACACTGTCCTTTATGAGCAAAAGACTGTTGTCCCAGAGGGCTTTTGGACTTGCTAACATTGATTACTTATATTATTAATACTTTAATTCACAAATGATGGGACGCACCGAAAGATGCGAAATCACGTGCAAAGTTACAAAAAAAATAGGAGAAATGCAAATCCCCTTATTTAAAACATTTTAATAGACAGCTTTTAATTTACTGAATACCAAATACTTACCAAAACGTTAATATAGTAGACTGAATTTCAGTGAAACAATAATGTAACGTCCCCGAAACGGCTAACAAACAAACAGTTTGCGAGTCAATTCGGGGCGTGAAACATTCTAAATATTATTTAGACTAAATTTATTTAGCTTTGGCTCTTTTTACTTGTCTTTTCTACCGAAAACAGAGAAATGGACGTAGCGCTTCGGATGTGCCTTCAAGTCGATAACCAGAGAGTCGGCATGACTCATTGTTGACGTCAGATTGTCGTACAGTTTGGTATCGTTCATCAGCAATCCGAGGCTGCCCTGGTTGCTGTTCAGCTTCTCAGTAAACTGATGAGCACTCTCCAAAGTCTGGTTCACCTTGTTCAATGTACCCTGCACATCAAGACTGGCCAGATTAGCTGTCAGACGGTTGGTATTATCCAGCACGCCATTTGCCTTTCTTACCATACCCGGAACCTGCTTGTTGAGACCCGCCATCAGCGTATTCAACTCACGTGTAGAAACGGTGAGGTTGCTTGTGATGGTTTCCACATTATGCAGCGAAGCAGCCAGAGCCGGGTCAGCCAGCAGTGCATTCACGCTGGTCAGGATAGAATCCAACTTAGGCAACATCTTTTCCACAACCGGAATCAGGTTGGCAGCCTTATCCATCATGCCTCCGTTTACGGCACCCGGAATGACACCACCCGGTTCTACTCTTTCGCGCGGATTGTTTGCCAGAAGCAGATTCACCTGCAGGTTACCCATCAGGTCTTTTACTATTTCGGCTTTACTGCCCTGCGGGATTCTCAAATCCTTGTTAATATCCACCTTTACCTTGATAGGACCATTCTCCTTGTAATCATATTCCATACCATCCACGGTACCTACCTTATAACCATCCGCATAAATAGGCGTAGAGGCACCCAGTCCCTGGATGTCATCAAACGTCATATAATAGGCGTTGTTGGTAGAGAACAGATTCATGCCTTTCAGAAAATTGATTCCGAAATACATAATCAAAATACCGACAATAGCTACAAGAGCTATCTTGATTTCTTTTGTTAGCTTCATATTTATCTCTTTATATATTCGTGCTTATATCTTATCCTTACTCAGGTCAATCAGCGGTTTCTGTTCTGTTTGAACTCACGTATTGCCTGATTCACATCATATTTCTTTCCATTCTTGAAAGCAATGATGAAAGCTTCCGGGAACTTCTCGGCAAGCGTCTTGCGCAAACGATAAATCTCATTATAATTAGTAGAGGCTCCCATCGTATATTTCACCATATTGCCTTCCTGAAAACTGTCGTAACCGGTTTCGCCCTTGAAATGGGCATCGCCCTTGCGGAGCATGCGGTTGCTGACAAATATCTGAAGCTTGAAGACAGGCGCATCAGCCACATTGGCTTTCTGCTGTGCCGGCTTATTCTGAGCTACAGTTCTGTTCTGCTGGTTCTGTCTGTTCTGCTGCGTCTGTCTGCTCTGCTGAGCCGGTTTATCCTGCTGGTTCTGTCTTCTGTTCTGCTGAACCGTTCTAGCCTTTTCCACTCTGGTTTCCACCTGCTTCACCGTTCTTCTCGGAGCTGTATCTACATCCTCCGAACGGCGCTCTGGCTGCTCCTGCTTCTTATCAGAAACAATCTTGGCAACCGACACCGATTCGGTATCTGCAGCACGGTAAGGAACCGAGATGGATTTATCGTATTTATTGCGATATTGCGCAAAACCTTCGTAGATGCCTCGGGCGATATCATCCACCCTACTGTCATCGTTGAGCAGTCTTTCTTCATCAGCTGTAGTGATGAAACCGAGCTCTATCAGACAGCTAGGCATCGAAGTTTCTCTGAGAACCAGGAAGCCAGCCTGATGCACGCCCTTATCCGGACGGTTGGCACTGTTGCATACCTTTCGCTGGATATTGCGCGCCAGTTCTACGCTTCTTTCCATATTCTTGCCCTGTATGAACTCGAAGATGATGTAGCTCTCAGAAGATCTTGGGTCGAAACCCTGATAGGTCTGCTGATATCCCGTCTCCATCGAGATAACGGAGTTCTCTCGCATAGCCACATCGAGATTATCCTTGGCACGGTGCATACCGAGCGTATAGGTTTCAAAACCGCGGGCTATCTTACCGGCTGGCAGCGCATTGGTATGTACCGAGATAAACAGGTCGGCATTGGCGCGGTTAGCAATGTTGGCACGCTGTTTCAGAGGAATAAAGACATCCGTCTTACGGGTATAGATGACTCTCACGTCCGGCATATTGCGCTCAACATATTTGCCAAACTGCAATGCCACAGAGAGATTGATGTTCTTTTCTATGGAAATAGCACCAAGTGCACCCGCATCATGACCGCCATGACCTGGGTCGATGACGAGCGTGAAACGGCGGTTGGCGCCTGTCGCTGTCAGCACCAACATACACAATAGGGTCAATATGAGTGTTATTTTCTTCAACATATCTTTCTGATGATTTTGCAAAATTACTACTTTTGTATCAGAAAACCTAAATCTACTATAAAGTTTTATCATTTGTTAATACAACTTCTACCCCTGCGCCGTCACAGTCAGCTCCAAAAGGAGGATTAACTTTGGTAATGGCGAGTTGTATTTCCTGAATAGCCGGGTATTCTGCAAAGAGTCGCTTTCCTATTCTTCCGGCTACATGTTCCAGCAGTTTGCTAGGTATCTCCATCTCCTGTTTCACGAGTTCATAGAGTTCTGCATAGTTGATGGTTCCAGCCAGTTCATCGGTTTCCATGGCTCTGGAGAAATCATAGCTGACATCCAGATTCACCACATAGTCGTTGCCCACCTGGGTTTCCTGTGGCAGAACACCGTGATATGCATGGAAACGGACATTCTTCAAGTATATCTTACTACGGAAAAGCATAGTTTATATCAGTTTCTATCTTGGGGATTAGGATTCGGAATCGCTATCATCGTAAAGTTTCATCAGGCTGCCGTCCTTCAGATATCTCTTCAGGGCTGTTACAACACCTTTCTTCCAGGTATTGATGTTATCAGAAGTAAGCTGGAGCTGATAAACGAGTTTGATGACATGTTCGATAGGCATACGGTAGCGCAGCACGCCGGAAATCAGCTTGGCATAGTTCCAGTATTCAGGATTAAACTTCTCGCTCAATCCCTCAACCGTAATCTTATAGCCTCGCTTGTTCACAAACTGGAAGTCGTATCGCTTCAAGCCTCCGTCAAGAATAGTCTTCACAATCTTACCTTTGCTTACAGATTTAGGCAGCATGATACCCTCGTCCTCATCCTGCAAGCCCGTAAAGATTTCGTATGGATGACCGTCGAGCAGTCCTACCAGAGCCACCCATTTCTCCTTATTATTCTGGAATCTCACCACGTCGCATTCCAGTTCTCTAGGTCGCACCTCCATTACTTCAGGAGAGAAAACAGGGAGATGAGTTTCCGCAGAAACAACATTGGCTATCTGATCATAGAGTTTATTCCAATCAGACTGTTCTACATGATAATTCTGATGAAGTGTTGCCAGATTAGCATTCAATTCATCTATAAGAGCCTTGGAAGCCACTTCAAAAGTCATATTTTCAGTATATTTCATATCAAACGTTTCATATTTAGGTGCAAAATTAAACTTTTATTTCTAAAATCTGAAACATTTTGGTATATATTTCACTAAAAAAGCGAAAGAAAGACAACTTTTTGGGAAACTTTCACTAACTTTGCAGCAAAAATAGGGTTCTGAAATG
>CAVBFV010000090.1:0-10213 GCA_963594575.1 Lachnospiraceae bacterium
ACCGTACCAATCTTGTAGATGAGTACGGGCAGCACAAACCATGGGTGGAATTGAGCAATTCCTCCTTTACCACGTATAATGTGCGTGGTATGTTCCTAACCACCGACCGAAGGGTTCTCGACAAGAAAATGTCGCCTGAAGCTCGCCGACAGCTGATGTGTCCATTGCCTAACAATGAACCACGAACCACACTGGGAGGCAAGAAGAGCATCGTTATCTTCGACAGCAGTTCCTGGTACCAGGATGGCAGGAACGGACAACATTGGAAGGCAAAGAATTCTTCCAACTCGGGACCTTTTCATCTCAATCTTATTCTACAGGAAAAGATGCCCAACTGGATAGCACTCTATGACGGAAATGCCGTTGACCTGATAGACTCCGTAAGCGTGCCAGTGTTGGCTGCCGATGAGAGTTTTGAACTGAGTAAGGACTTCAAGACATGGGAGAAAGCCATTGCCGGATCAGTAACTCCAGGCTATCTGCCTCAAAACACAGGTTTGAGTAAAGCCCAGCAATTGAAGAAAAGCGACCCATACGGAATAGGAATCGCCGTACTTTCAATGGGAATCGTATTTGCCTGCCTCGCTCTTCTCTTCATCGTGTTCTGGGTTTTCGGAGCCTACATGAAACATAAACAGCGCATCGCCCGTGCTACTGAGAAGCACGCCACCTTATTATATAAGACAGGAAAGAAGACCATCGAGGTTACTCAAGACCTCAGTCATAAGACCAACGTGATTCTGAAAGATGGTTTAGAAACCAAGGGTATTGATAAGGAGATTTACATGGCAGTCATCTCCCTTGCACTACAGGAATATCTGGAAGATGTTCACGATGTAGAACCAGGCATTATCACCATCAAGCCAAAACAGACCAGATGGAATGCTCCGAAATTCAACAACAACAATAACAACGTTAAAATATAGAAACTATGGCAAAGTACGAATATAAGGTTAAAGGCGTAGATTACGTCGTTGAAATACAGGATATTGAAGGCAATATCGCCAATGTAACCGTGAATGGAATTCCATTCGAAGTGGAAATGAAACAGCCGGTTAAGAGCAGTAAGCAGAAAGTAAAGTTAACTGATGGACAAAACAACATTTCTGCTAGCTCTGTTGCAAGCGCAGGTTCTGCTGCAGGTTCAAGTTCTGCAGCAAGTTCTGATTCTGCTTCATCAAGCAAACAGGCAACTCCTGCTGCAGGCAAACCAGTTGTTGCCCCTCTGCCTGGCACCATCAACGAAATCAAGGTGAAAGTCGGTGACAAGGTGAACACAGGCGATACTGTTGTCGTTCTCGAAGCCATGAAGATGCAGAACAACATCGATGCAGAAACTTCGGGAACCATTACCAGCATCAACGTGAACAAGGGAGACGCAGTAATGGAAGGAGACACGCTTGTTACGATCGCGTAATAAGCTGTTTAGACAAAAAGCTAATGATTACTCTTCCAATCAAAAGACTAATCATAAAGTTCAATGTTCAACTTTCAAAGTTCAAAGTAAATCAATGTCTAACTTTCAAAGTTCAAAGTAAATTATGGATTTCATCATACAAAACTTCAATGAGTTTCTTACCTTTACGGGCTTTGCCAACGCCTCGGCAGGAAACCTCATCATGATACTGGTGGGAGCACTCTTTATCTGGCTCGCCATCAAGAAAGATTTTGAGCCGCTGCTCCTGGTTCCTATCGGATTGGGAATCATTCTTGGCAACATTCCATTCCGTGCCGATGCAGGACTCGAAATAGGTTTATACGAAGACAACTCCGTTCTGAACATCTTCTACCAGGGAGTGAAACAGGGCTGGTACCCGCCACTCGTATTCCTGGGCATTGGAGCCATGACCGACTTCTCTGCGCTCATTTCCAACCCGAAGCTCATCCTGATTGGAGCCGCTGCCCAATTTGGAATCTTCGGCGCCTACATGATTGCACTGGCTCTGGGATTCGAACCTAACCAGGCAGCTGGCATTGCCATTATCGGAGGAGCAGACGGACCAACCGCCATCTTCCTGAGCAGCAAACTGAGTCCGAACCTCATGGGAGCCATTGCGGTTTGCGCCTACTCTTACATGGCACTGGTGCCTGTAATCCAGCCACCTTTGATGCGACTGCTTACAACCAAGAAAGAGCGCGTCATCAAGATGAAACCGGCACGTCAGGTTTCACAGACCGAAAAGATTCTCTTCCCTATCATCGGTCTGCTTCTCACCACCTTCATCGTTCCATCCGGTTTGCCTTTGCTAGGAATGCTGTTCTTCGGAAATCTTCTGAAAGAGAGTGGAAAGACAACCCGACTCGCCAAGACAGCAAGCAGCAGCTTGAATGATATTGTCGTTATCCTCCTCGGCCTGACCGTAGGCTGTTCTACCCAGGCTTCAGAGTTTCTGACATTGAATACCATCAAGATCTTTGCTCTCGGTGCTCTTGCATTCATCATCGCATCTGCAAGCGGAATCTTATTCGTAAAGCTGATGAATCTCTTCTTGCCAAAAGGCAAGAAACTGAACCCACTTATCGGAAACGCCGGAGTGAGTGCCGTACCAATGAGTGCACGCATCTCCAACAACCTAGGTCTGGAATACGACCGCCACAACTTCCTTCTCATGCACGCCATGGGACCAAACGTTGCGGGAGTCATCGGTTCTGCCGTTGCAGCCGGAGCTTTGCTGGGATTCTTCAATTAAAAATTGAGCCACCAAGCTATCCCTCCAGGATAAGCACATAAAAAATAGAATCGCCCTGAAAGGACAAAAGCATCTTACATCCAATGCTTTCCCTTTCAGGGCGACTTTTTTATTTCTTTTTTTAGCTCTTAACCCGCATTCTCATTTTTCCTTCAAAGGAAATGATAACCTCAACCTGATAACTCAAACTGCTGTCAGGCATTGCCAGAACAGCAAGATAATGAATGCCAGATTCATCTATCTTATTGAATACGATGTCGCTCAATATAGACTGGTCCAAGAAAGAAGCAGGAACCTGCTTATCGAAATCCTTCTTATGAAAATCACGAGAGAACAGACAGTTGGCACCATGATAAACATGCAAGTTCACAATATTATCATAATAAACATTGTCTACCTCAACACCATCATCATTATAAGAACTCTTGTAGACCTTATAACTTGTTGGGTTAACCTGTACGTAGAGATGATATTTCTCATTGCCCCTTACAACCACCGTATCACGTTTAATCAGCGTATTCTGATTCAGCGCCACGGAAGCATGGTTGTGGATGAACTGCTGCAAATAAGACTTATCTTCCGTCTTCACCAGCTTAACCAGATCCCCATTCTGCACTTTAAACTGGAAAATATGCTCAGCCTGTTTTACGATCGGATATTTTGCAATATTAGCACCCTTCATTACAAGCGTATCGCCAGCAATGTAGAAGTAGACAGGCTGACTGGTAGAATCAGGATAATAAATCGTATCGCCTTTTACGCGGAACGCCACATCATCCTCATCGTCATCGTTCAGCCAAATGCCTTGCAACATCTTCTTAGCCGCAGTATCTTCCTTCACTTCCTGTTGCTTTTCGGCCTTCTGCCCACAAGCAACAAAAGTCAAGATACAACTGAGCAGCCATAAATTAACTATCTTTTTCATGATGAGTTCTTTAAATAAATTAACCGATAAAAGCTGATGCCAATTCTACTCGAAATAATCAGCCTCTTCGAAAGACTTTGCCTTGGTTCTGTCTTTTTCTGACGTAAGCACCTCAACTCCTTCAATAGGCCATTTTATTCCGATAGTAGGATCATCCCAATGAATACTGGCTTCGTAATCAGGAGCATAAACATTATCTACTTTATAAGTAAAGATGGCTTCGTCACTCAGTACCAGAAAACCATGGGCAAAACCGCGAGGAATGAAAAACTGACGTTTGTTCTCTCCACTCAGTTCAACCATTACATATTTACCGAAAGTCTTACTGCCCTTTCTCAAGTCAACAGCTACATCCAGCACGCGGCCTTTGATGACACGCACCAACTTAGCCTGCGAGAATTCACCTTTCTGATAATGCAAACCTCTGAGCACACCACGAGCCGACATTGATTCATTGTCTTGCACAAACTCCACATGCCCTCCAACGTGAGCATCAAAGTCAGCCTGCTTCCATGCTTCAAAGAAATAGCCGCGAGCATCATCAAATACCCGAGGTTCTATCAGCCAGACTCCTTCAATTTCTGTCTCTGTATATTTCATTGATTTATACCTTATTTATTTTAGGCACAAAGGTAATACTTTTTCCCGAAACGACAAAACAAATTAGACTTTTTATGATTTCATCGAAAATTTTCTCTATTTTCTGTTGGTCATTTCCGAAAAAATCACTACCTTTGCAAACGTGAATAGACTAGAAAGACATATAGAGATCCTACTTTTGAGCAACGATTGCGTGATTGTCCCAGGATTTGGTGGCTTCATGGCTCATCATGTAGATGCGCGTTACGATGGCAGAGACAGCATGTTTTTGCCACCGCTGAGAACTATTGGCTTTAACCCACAGCTCCAGATGAACGATTCTCTCCTTGCACTTTCGTATGTTGAAGCATACGACATCAGCTATCCGGAAGCTTTGAACCGCATTGCTGATGAGGTGACAGAGATGCGTCAGACTCTGGAGAATTCAGGAAAATTTGAACTGAATGATATTGGCACCATCATATTGAACGAAGACGGAAATTATACCTTCGAACCATGCGAGGCGGGCATTCTTACCCCTGAGTTGTATGGTTTGGGCGGCTTAAACATGCTCCCACTCGCACAGATTTCTGCAGAAGAGGTTCAGAAGACTGAAGATTCTGCTGCTTCAATCATTGAAATGCCAGCAAAGACAGTAGAAAACAATCGTACAGAAAGCGAAGTCAAGAATCAGGATAGTAACCAGAAGATAGTGAGTGGACTCTCTGTCAACAATTCTGTGTTCGTTAACGAAGAAGAAGAAGAATCAAATGCCGAATTCATCAGCATCAAGAAGAGCTGGTTGCGCAATATTGCAGCAGCCTGCATCGCTCTCATTGCATTCTTCACCTACTCTTCTCCATTGGGAACCCCAACCGTTCAGAAGAGCCAAATCGACACAGGTATGCTGAACCGCATCATGCCTAAGGAGATCAATAAAGTTGCGCAACCTCAAGAACTGGTACTTAGTACAGAATCACAGGCAGAAGAGAGCATTCCTGCCAAGTCTGTCAACATGGCTCAGGACAACGAATTGCAAACAGCTTCTTCTTACTACAGCATCGTTTTGGCAAGTCGTGTAACCAAGCGTAATGCTGCCTGCTATGCTGAACTCCTCCAAAACAAAGGATTCAAGGAAGCTAGGGTGTTGATTACGGATAATAATGTGAAAGTTATATACGGAACATACTCTACCGAGGGCGAAGCTTATACTGCTCTCAACCGTTTACACAACTATGATGCTTTTACTGACGGCTGGATTACGAAAGTGAAAGAATAGTTGACAGTTAAGAGTTTACAGTTTATAGCTAGAACAGAGAGCAAGGAGTATCGGAAACTTCTACAACACATTATTATAATAAAGACAGAAAAGTAAGAAAAAGAATATGAAAAGAGTACGTTGTCCTAAATGCGATAATTTTATCACCTTCGATGAGACCAAGTATCAGGCAGGTCAGAGTCTCGTTTTCGTTTGTCCTAATTGCAATAAGCAGTTTGGCATCCGAATGGGAGTTTCCAAACTCCGCGAAACTCGCAAGGAGGAAAAACTTGACGAGAATGCCAACGAGAAAGGATACGGTTCTATCGTTGTCATCGAGAACGTATTCGCTTACAAACAGGTCATCCCGCTGCAGTTAGGCGACAACATCATCGGCCGCTACATGAAGAACAGCGGAATCAACTGCCCTATCGAAACCGTAGACCCAAGCGTTGACATGAACCATTGCGTAATCAACGTTAGCCGCGACAAGAAAGGCAAATTGAAATACGTACTCCGCGATGGACCAAGTTATACAGGAACTTTCGTTGACAATGAGATTCTGGGCGACAGAGAACGCCGCGTTATCGAAGACGGAACCCTGTTCACCATCGGAGCAACTTCTATCATTCTCCGCACAGCAGACAGTGAAGAAGAAAACTAAGAAGTTTCGATTATCAAAATAAACACTTCAAAAGGAGCAATTAGATGTTGGTTTACATCCAATTGCTCCTTTTTCACTTAACGAAAACGTAAAATCCCGCCATATTTCTAACTTTCTGAAAGAAATCTACTATATTTCGTAATCTTTTTGCTTTTATTTTCTTTAAATTAAAAGAAAATGTGTACCTTTGCATCGGAATATAAGAAATAGAAATGAATTACGTTAGGTTATGGATGTAGCAATCGTAAAATATAATGCCGGAAATATCTATTCCGTAGTCAACGCCATGAAGCGTTTAGGCATCGAACCTGTACTTACAGATGATGCAGAAATGCTCCAGAAGGCTGACCGCGTTCTCTTCCCAGGACAAGGCCAGGCAAGAGAAGCAATGGAATATCTGAAGGCTCATCAGCTTGATCAAGTAATCAAGAACTTGAAGCAACCCGTCCTGGGCATTTGTGTAGGACAGCAACTCTTGTGCCGCCATTCGGAAGAAGGTGACGTAGATTGCATCGGAATCTTTGATGTAGATGTAAAGCGATTCCAGCCTCAGAAACACGAAGACAAGGTGCCTGCTATGGGCTGGAATGAAATCTATGATTTGAAGACTGACCTTTATAAGGGGTTCGGAAACAGAATGGATTCTGACTCAGATAAGTCTACCGCTGATGCGCTGCTTCATCCCTACTCCTATTTCGTACATAGTTATTATGTGCCACTCTGCGAGGAGACCATTGCCAAGGCAGAATACATTCTTCCTTATAGCGCATCGCTCCACAAAGACAATTTCTATACCTGCCAGTTCCATCCGGAAAAGAGCGGAAAGGTGGGAGAACAGATTTTAAAGAACTTTTTTGAGATAAAATAAAAGAGGAAATACTAATATGATAGAATTAATTCCAGCTATCGACTTGATAAATGGCCAGTGTGTTCGTCTTACAAAAGGCGATTACGACCAGAAGAAGGTTTACAATGACAATCCTGCCGATGTTGCAAAACAGTTTGAGCAGATGGGCTTCAAACGCCTTCATGTAGTAGACCTCGATGGAGCCAAGTCAAAGCACATCGTAAATGATGCGGTGTTGAAGGCCATTACCACAGAAACCTCTCTCGTGGTTGATTTCGGTGGCGGAATCAAGACCGAAGAAGATATTGAAAAAGCTTTTGCTGCGGGAGCAAGCATGGTTACAGTGGGCAGCATTGCCGTCACCAATCCAGAACTCTTCATGCAATGGCTGGACAAGTATGGAGCCGACCGCCTGATTCTGGGAGCCGACGTAAGAAACGGAAAGATTTCTATCAACGGATGGAAAGAAGATTCTTCTGAAGATCTCCTTCCTTTCCTGAAAAAGTACATCGATAAAGGAGTACGCTATGTTCTCTGCACAGAAATCAGCAAAGACGGAACGCTGCAGGGACCTGCCATAGAACTCTACAAAGAAGTAATGGCTGCCTATCCTCAACTGCATCTTATCGCCTCAGGCGGAGTGAGTTGCAACGAAGACATCGAAGCATTGGAAACTGCAGGAATTCCTGCCGTAGTATTTGGAAAAGCTTTCTACGAAGGGAAAATCGATGTTAAGAAACTAGTTAATAGTTAAATAGTTGACAGTCAAAAAGTTTATAGTTAGGAGTTAAGTAATCATAAAGTTCAAAGTTCAATGGTCAAAGTTCAAAGTAACAAAGGATTAGCTAAACGAATCGTTCCTTGTCTTGATGTAAAGAACGGCGAGACGGTAAAGGGAACCAATTTCGTAAACCTTCGCAGCGCTGGTGACCCGGTAGAACTGGGAAAAGCTTATAGCGATGCTGGAGCCGATGAGCTCGTATTCCTCGATATTACAGCGAGTTTCGAAGAGCGCAAAACCTTTACGGATATGGTAACCCGTGTGGCTGCCGAAATCAATATCCCATTTACTGTGGGAGGTGGAATCAATGAACTCAAAGATGTTGACCGCCTGCTCAACGCAGGAGCTGACAAGGTTAGCATCAACAGTGCTGCCATCCGACATCCGGAGCTCATCGATGAAATTGCCAACCATTATGGCTCACAGGTTTGCGTATGCGCCATTGATGCACGTCTCGATTCTGACGGCTGGCACTGTTATGTGAAAGGCGGAAGAGAACGGGTGGAACTCGGACTGTTTGACTGGGCAAAGGAAGTGGCCGACCGGGGTGCCGGCGAGATTCTCTTCACCAGTATGGATCACGACGGCGTGAAACAGGGATTCGCAAACGAGGCCCTCGCCCGTCTTGCCGAAGAAGTAAGCATTCCTATCATCGCCTCAGGTGGTGCAGGAAAGATGGAGCATTTCCGTGATGCTTTTACCCTAGGCAAGGCAGATGCAGCCCTGGCAGCCAGCGTGTTCCACTTTGGCGAAATCGCCATTCCTGACCTCAAGAAATATCTGAGAGAAGAAGGAATCAACGTGAGAATATAGAAACGTGAGAATATAGAACACGTAAGGATACTGAGACACGTGAATATAATAATGTAAGAAAATAAAAACAAGATAAAATGGAAATAGATTTCGAAAAATTAGGCGGACTGGTTCCTGCCATCATCCAAGACGCAGTTACAAAGAACGTCTTGATGCTTGGCTTCATGAATCAGGAAGCATACGATAAGACAATAGCAACCAAAAAGGTAACATTCTGGAGCCGTTCACGCAACTGCCTCTGGACAAAAGGTGAAACATCAGGAAACTTTCTGAATCTCGTTAGCATTCAGAACGACTGCGATAACGACACCTTGCTGGTTAAGGTTCACCCAGATGGTCCAACCTGCCACAAAGGTACAGACACCTGCTGGGCAGAAGAGAATACGCTCAACCCTATTCTCTTCCTCTCAGAGCTTCAGGACTTCATCAACAAGCGCCACGAAGAAATGCCAGAGGGAAGCTACACTACCAGCCTCTTCAAGAAAGGCGTTAACAAAATGGCACAAAAGGTTGGAGAAGAAGCTGTTGAAACCATTATCGAAGCAACAAATGGCAACAACGAGAAACTCGTTTACGAGAGTTCAGACCTTCTCTATCACCTCATCGTTCTGCTCACAAGCAAGGGCTTGAGAATAGAAGATGTAGTGAAAGAACTTCAGATGCGTCACGATCCGGAATGGGATAAGAAACGCCGCGTTGCCAAGAGCAAGGGCGAAATGAAATAACAAACCAACATTAAGGAGAAAAAAAATAGAAGATGTTAATAGATTATCAGAACGTCAGCATATATCAGGCCGACAAGTGCGTGCTCCAAAACATCAATTTCCATATTGACGAAGGAGAATTCGCCTACCTTATTGGAAAAGTCGGCTCTGGTAAAAGTTCGCTATTAAAGACACTTTATTGCGAACTAGACCTTGTAGAAGGCGAAACCGAGAAGGCTGAAATTCTCGGCAGAGACCTCAAAACTATCAGGCGAAAGGAGATTCCGGCTCTGCGTAAGGAATTGGGAATCATCTTTCAGGATTTCCAGCTGCTACACGACCGCACCGTTCGCAAGAACTTTGAATTCGTACTCAAGGCAACAGGCTGGAAAAACAAAAAAGACAGAGAAAAGCGTATCGAAGAGGTGCTCAACGAAGTAGGCATGATTGATAAAATCGACAAGATGCCTCATGAGCTCTCAGGTGGTGAACAGCAGCGTGTAGCCATCGCCCGCGCCATTCTCAATAATCCAAAAATCATCATCGCCGATGAGCCTACAGGCAATCTCGACCCAGAGACAGCCAGCAACATCGTGAGTCTGCTGAAAGACATCACCAAACAAGGCACAGCTGTTGTGATGACAACCCATAACATCCCGATGCTCGACAAATTCCCAGGCATCGTTTACCGCTGTAAGGAAGGTGTGCTCTACGACGTAACCAACGAGTACAACCACATCGACCTCACAGAGGATGGAGAAGATAATTAAGTGAAATAATTAAATAAAATTACGACTATGAAGGTAATGAAATTCGGAGGTACTTCTGTAGGCTCACCAGAGCGCATGAAGGGAGTAGCCTCTTTGGTTACAGAATCAGGTGAACCAACTTTCATCGTATTGTCTGCGATGAGCGGTACAACAAACTCTCTCGTTGAGATCTCTGACTATCT
>CAVBFV010000091.1:0-10123 GCA_963594575.1 Lachnospiraceae bacterium
CTTACCAAGAAAGAAGCAAGTAACGGAGAACAGCGAAGCAAACTCTTGTTTGATGCAATTAATCAGGTGAAACAAGAGCTGAATGCCATATCAAAAAATGTGCAGGACAAACTTCACGCAATGGGTAATACACCTCTGAAGAAAGTTGTGACTCATCGCTTCGAGCCAACTTCAAAGTATGTTCTTCTTTTCATTGGTGGCTTGGCTCTATCTCTTGTTCTCTCCATTTGGGGCAATCTCACCCAATGGCGAGAGCATCAAGATTGGGAGGAGGCAGATTTGAAGTATCGGGCTTTGAAGATGGTGCTTCCATCCGATGACCCCAATGTTCGATACATCGAAAAGAACTTTTCTGTATGCCCAAATAAAGAAGTTATTGAGAATGTGAGAAATCGTGTTACTGCTTATGAGGATTCTGTCCGCCACCATTATGAAATGATAGAAATAGCAGCTTATAAAGACAGCATTGCCAATCGCCTATTGCGAGAGTCTAAAGAGATTAAAAGTAATTTTGGCAATCGTTAGACAACGGAACTATTAGTAATTTAGAGGTGTATAATGCAATTCAACCTCCCATTATATAGCAGACTTTTCTATATAGTGGGAGGTTCAGATGTATTCCTATTTGTATTTTGCATAGGCTTTTTCCAATCGTTTGTCATACTGATTCTGGGCATACCCAGAGCCATTATAATGTCGGGCAAACTCTTTCCAGTCAAGATTACGAAGATAGCCATCCCATCGGTTACCTTTGATAAACCGAACAAACAGTTCCAGCTGCTTGCCCTCGCTTTCCGTCATCATCTCCACAAACTCGCTGACGGATTTACAGCCGCTCACTTGATAGTTGAATCCCATAATCTGAGCCAATCCCCAACTTGCAGATGAATCGGCAGCTTCACGATGGATAGCTCTTGCACGCTCCAAACGGTCATATTCCTTCAAGCCACCTTGATAATGGGTCTTCGTCCATTTGGGATAGAGGATGTCTTCATTGCCTTTCTGATGTTTGGCAGGATCAATGCCTCTATTCTTCAACTGACTCCAGAAAATGTGTCCCTCAAATAGAATTGTAGGTTTGCCTACTGCAAGGAAACCGCCCTTGTTGCCTGTTTCTACTTCAAGCACAGCCTTAATTGCTGCAACTTCCACCCCAAGCAGCTCTGCTGCGTGTTTGAAATCCGATTCTGTGAGACGCAAGGAAGCCAAAGACTGGGCACTGTCACTTTGCAACATATCCCATGTGCGTTGACCGACTATTCCGTCGGATACCAATCCGTAATCTTTTTGAAATTTACGGACAGCCACTTCGGTATCATTACCAAATATTCCATCAGCTCCTACGTGATAGCCCTTCTTGCAGAGCAATCGCTGAAGCAACTCAACATCAGTACCAGATGCACCTCTTTTTAATGTTTGCATAAATTCTAATTATTAAATGTTATTGTTATTTTGACCTATTGTAAAACACGGCTTTCTTCTTCATGCCGTATTCTCCTTATAGAAATACACCTTCATCGTATATTTCCTGTCTTTGCTGATGCGTAGCAGGGCTTCTGCGTTCATGCGCTTCCAACCTTCAGTCAGTTCAAGGACATAGCCATCGGCAAGTTCCATGCTGAACGTTGTCTTGTCTGCCTTGATATGTCTCTGCAACCATTCACGTTTCATGCACGACAGGTTTATGAGGAATAGGTAGGCATCCACAATGGTGGCAGGTCTGACTTCCCAAATATTGCGCCCTTGCCTTTTCTTTACCTTGACAACCCTGTCCTTCTTAGCCTTTTCCAAAGACGATATAATGGATTCTTCCAACAAGGATTTGTCCATAACTTCCCTGATAGCCTTTTCACCGTTTAAATCGTCCTCATCCTCTATGAGGGGACATTCCTTATCCACCCATTCGCTAAACTTTTTAACGACCGTGTCTCTTATTCTTGTCCATATTCTTCTCAACCACATTGTTATATAGAGTTTATCGGTTAAACTTACTTGTACTTTCCACTCGTTTCTGTGCAGCCTCCACCTTAGCGAGAGCTTTCAGAGCCGTAGCCGACTTGTGTCTGTCTATATCCAACTTCAAAAGGCAATAAGGACAACGTAGGTACCCAGAAGTCAGCAACTCAGTGATGGTGGTTGGGATAAACTTGCCACATTGTGGGCAAGCCATACCTGGCACTTGCTGCGTCTGCTTATTATTTATCATGGTTTGCCTCCTTTCCTTCTTCTACCGCTTCCATCTGTAAATTGTTGGTAGTAAGATGCAGAAGGTTGGCTAAACCTCCAGGCATATCCGCCTGTTCCATTCTGACCTTCACTTTCATGTTGGCTGTAAGTGATTGTTGCGAGCTACTTTTGCGTGAACCTTCTACTTTGGCGGAAGCCATAGAGACTCTTAGTTTGACACCCTCTGTAGCTTTCTCCTGAGGAGTAGCTCCATTCTTCAAAGAGAATGTAGCATCCGTATCTGCACTAAGGGCATCAACAATTTGAATATCAAAATCAAAGTCTGCCTCTTTTACTTGAAGCAATGGCAGCGGTACTAATGTCAGCAATGGTATCTTTACCTGTTGTTGATGTGTACCATCTACATCGTGGCTTTGATAGTTGAACTCAAGCATACGCAGTTCACCAACCTTGCCTGTTTCCTTGTCGTATGACTCGAAAGCCAATTCCATCAGATAGCTCAAATAACGTCTGGTCGCTATGGAGTCTGCATCAATGGTAGCAGCCAATGGACCAGAAATAAGGTCTTTCAACTCCATCACTTGGCTACTTGTACGTTTAATATCTTTTCCTGTAGGCATAATCTTTCTTTTTTATGGTTCTACAATATTTTTATTCCTCAGAATATAGTTTGATGTTATTTGGCGAAACGTGGAAATGCAAGGTATGGATACACTCCTCTGGTAAGTTTGCCAATTCTTCAGAGTTCAATGTCACATCTACAGATGGTATGATACGCTTGCGCTTCAAGTTGATGTCTTTCAAGATTGATGGCATCATATTTTTCAAGAAGTTCTCCAAGTTATCTCGTATATCTTTACGGGTATTTTCCCCATCAGGTCTGTTGAAAAGTACTTGTAAGTCTTCGAGCCCAAGCAACTTTTCATCACACACGGAAAGAATACAGTCAAGCAGAACGCTTTCATTGATACTTCCATCATCCTTGATGAGAGAAGTGAAACTCAGCTGCATAGCTTTCAGAATCTTACGACTCAAAAAAACTCTATATTTTCTTTTCAAATTATCATCTACAGCAAAATTTGCCAACACTTTGGTTCCACCATCTGTGTTGTTCTCAGGAAAAAGAGATTGCAACACAGGTAGGGTACTCTTGATTATTGCCTTGGCAAAATTGGTGCTTATTTGCTTAGCTACCTTACGCAGCTGTGGATAGTTGATTTCATACTGTTCTGTCTGAGCAGAGTCACTTTTCACACCATAGCGCAAGTCAAGCTCCACCTCACCAACAGCAACAGTTGGAAGGGCGAACTGCTCCAAGCGTCCATTTTGCTTGTAAACATCCTCCAATGATATGGCATACATATTTGCCTCATGCTGTGCCACTATCATGTCTCGGAGTATTGAACTGATTATAGTACTTAATTGAGCCATAAGATTCCTTTAATTTACGTTAGATTATGGTTTGGTTGTGTCTGTTTTTGTGTCAGGCTTTACGTTCTGCACATCAACCGAAACCTTCTTCTTACCTGCAATAACAGTATAGGTCTTAGCCTCTTTGAGTTCAAAGACCACGCTATCATCGCTTACCTTACCTGTTACACCGTCAATCTTGATAGATTCAGGCTCGAAGATGCCCTTGCTGTTCTTGTAGGTAGCGATAAGGGTAGCCTTACCATCAGTGAGGGTAAGCTCACGAGCACTAACCTCCAAAGTTCCATCAGGGTCAGAAACGTCAAGTGTATTACCAAGAAGTTCAAGAACCTTGGCAAGACCTGCTGGCATACTATCTTGACCTGCCTTGACAGCCACATCCATCGTGTACTCTACGCTATACTTAGATTCTTGTGTAGCCTTTGAGTCTTTCTTGGATGAATAGTTAGCCTTCATCTTGGCATCCATGTGGAAAGGTCCCCACTTTGCACCAATACTTGCCTCAGCGCCAACATCAAGAGCCGAGCTACTTGACTGCTCACTAACACTTGAAGAGGATGCGGAAATGTTCGCCTTGAAATTGATGTCAATGTCGTGGATGGCGATGTACGGGATAGGTACAATCGTCAACAGTGGAACATTCAACTGAACCATGTGACCGTTCTGCATGAACTGAAAAGAAACATTTACTGCTTCTTTCTGACCAGTATTTGGGTCAGTGTTCAATCCTACTTCTTGAATAAACTGCCATGATGTCTGCGCAGCCATAGCTTGCGCTTCGATACATGCTTTCAATGGACCTCCGATAATACTACCGAAGGGAATCGCCTGCAACGCATTGGTTGCTACCTGCGAAGGAGTTGTGTCAATTGCCATAACATTTAAATTTTGAAGACTAAAAAACGATGAACGGTATTATCTGTAGCTTGATAATAGAACACCCAATCATTATTAATATACTCTCCCCAAAAGAGGACTGGATTTCTTGCAGAATAACCAGTATACAATTCATGAGGTACATGAGCCCCGGTAAGCATTTGTCCTATGTTGTCACGATTAGGAGCTAACCAATTGATCAAATGATGTTCGTCATCAAAGCGCTGTAGATCATTCACATCAGCATTTACAGTCATGAAGTTGTAATGTCTAATTCTATAGAAATCTCCCATATCCTGCACACCAACAAAGCATCCTGACAATTCTGAAGTCAAAAAGATAGAAGCTTGTGGAGCATTCTTAGGAAGATCTATATAAAAACCAGTATCTTTTTTCCACGGAAGAAAGTAAGCCATTTCACCATAATCACGAGGAGCTATCATAAGAATATCCTCCTTATAAATGGTGACATCAATAGATTTCAATGAAGGATCTCCAATACGTTCAAAATTATCACATAATTTTAACTTTCTAATAGAATTGTTAGCTTTGCGGAATTGATTTAAAAAGTTTAATATCATAATTCTTGTTTTTCCTTACTCGTTTACTATTAGGCTTTTCAGGACCCGCCTCTCAACGTTGATGGTGCAAAGATATAGCGAAAGCCCGACTGATGCAACTATTTCCACCAGACGGGCTTTGTGTCCATCGAACAGGCTATACCTGCCTGTTATTTCTTCTAAATCTTACTTGTTTCGGTTTCTCGAACCCCAAAAGTGAAACGAGGACTTCAAGGCATCACGGTACTTGTCACCAATGTGTACTTCCATACCATTCTCCAAAACAACATGCCCATAATAGTACATATCGATGTAGCGAATGTTGACGATGAAAGAACGGTGAATGCGCTTGAACATGTTCGGGTTCAACTCTGGCTCAATGTCTCCCATAGGGCAAGATTGAGTGTAACACTTGCCGTCAATCATGTGAATAACACAGTTGTCCTTCATTGCCTCAATATAAGCAATGTCACTGACGGTGATGCGCTTGCATCCCATACCACAACTAACCAAGAATACATCGGTAGGGTACAAACACTCGTTTGATGCTTTCATTTCTGTTCTCATAATATAATTTTGTTTGAGCACCTCACGATTAACGCAAAGGTACTTCAAACCATGAAAACAGGTAGCACGAAACCACCATACAGCCATATTATCCACCAAACAGACATCAGGGTACGATGAAGGGTCTATACGCCACTTGTCATCGTGGCATATAGACCCTTGTCGTTTCCCGTGAGGTGCGGGTAAATATAATTGCTGAGCACCTTATACTCCTGCCCAGCTTAGGAGTTTATCTAATGTTATTAATTTCTAAATTAGTGTTCAAATTTAATATCTCCACATTTTATGGATTTGAATATTTTTCCAAGAAATCGTAGTCCTGTATGATAGTTAGACATTGCATAAGGCTCAGATTCAACAGATTGCCACCCTTCATCATCACTTCCTTTCATAACCTTTTGATCTTTTGACAAAGTTAAATCTACACCTTCAGTAGGTACAACATCAAAGATACGGAAACCTGCAGTGGAAATATTACCTAATGTCACCGATCTTAGCCAATTACAATTGAGAAAGGCACCGTGACTTATAGATGAAACTATCGGAGCATAGATTGTTTCAAGACGATAACACTCCTGAAAAGCATACCGGTCTATACGCTTTACCTCTGGCAAGCTAATTGATTTCAGCGGTTGACAATTCGAAAATGCATTAGACGGCAAAGCCTCAACTCCGCAAACAGTTAATTCTATACTGCCTTCACTTGCACTTTTTAGAGCTTCTCTTATAGCATCAAACACACTCTTATCTGCATTTGCATCTAAAGTGATTTCAATGTTCTTTTTGTTCGCAGCCAAAGCCTTTTCTATCACCAGTAAGGCATTTTCTGTAGTTGTTACAGCATCGCCCCCTTCGATAACGCTGCCTGTACTCCAATTAGTAACATTTACATTTCCTACCGCAGCATTATCCTTACCTATTTTTACGTTATAGGTATAGCTTTGGGATTTTTCGTGAGCAGGAATACCCTTTACAAACAAGTCTTTTGACAATGTTGGATTGCCATCTTCATCATTGTATGTCACTGTGAGTTTGAGGAAATTCTCTCCATCTTTTTTTTCACCAGGTGCAACCAATGCATAGAAGACATTATTGCCATTCTCATCAGGAGTTGGATCTTTATAAGCTGTGATTTCTTCTATGTTCTCATTTTCTCCTACTTGCTCTTCTGCCGAAACATGAAGCTTAGAATAAACTTTTACATCGGTAAGCACAGGCTTCAGTCCATCGAATTCATTGCCAAAAGAACTTACTCTGACAACAACACGAGCTGTTTGACGCTGAAAATCTAACTCCAACATTCTATCTTGAGGAGCTTTAGGCTCAGTTCGACTAGTCCACATATAATCAGACTTGGCTATTTTGTCAAGGGTAGATTGGTCAGCAGACACATATCCACTATATATCGTATTTACAGTGTTTTCACTTGCGCTATAAGGGTATATTGCTCTGAAATCCTGTATGCCACCCGTCCAACACAAATAGTCACCATTTTCTGGTATCCAATTGTCACCACTTTTAGTGTAATTTACGGTTTTACCATTAGTCAATATGCGGATTAAATCGCCATCATTAAACACAGACAGAGCTTCTTCTGTTTTGCCCACTGGATTACTACGTGTAAAAATACTATTTTTACCAACGTTGGCTGTAACCTCAACTACATTGCTCAAAGTATTTATACCTTGCTCTTCCTCATTAGAGCAAGCAGCGAGCATTGCAACAAATGCTAATGCGCCAATATATTTTGTTATCTTCATATTTTGTATCTATTAATGTCAAACAAACTTTTATTCTGTCTCTAAATTGTCGGTATTCTCTTCCCCCCAAGGACTTACCCCTATGTAACTTATCTGTACCACATCCTTGCCTACCAATAAATGTAACTGATGGCTTTTCCCTGACAAAAATACAACATCATTTTCTGTGGCAGTCCAAACATAAGAATTGCCATTCACTTTAAATCCGATGCTAAATTTCCCGGAAGTGACAGTCTGAGGGATTACAATAGCTGAATAGTTGAAAGTTGGATGGGCTGTTTTTTCATCGGCTCCATTGAATTTAACAACCTCAGGAGTAATAGCAGTTGCACCTTGGGTGTTATCAACTTTTGCAACTATTGATTCTGCTGTAAAATCCACCTTACTGCTTAGGATAGTTCCATTTATCTTTACATCTGTTACAGATTCTGCCGTAATAGGCTTTTCCTTGTTTTGGTTAAACTCATCTCTTAGCTCGATAGTCAGATTCAACTGACTAAGGATATGGGAGAATGTAATGTCAACAGCTTGGTTGGCATTCAATTCCGTACCAGGAGTGAAGTTCTTTTGTCTATAAACAATGAAGTCTGAAGTATAGTCATTAGCATTGCTTTGGTCTGCCTGTACAGCAAAAGCGTAATCATTATTTCCATAGACTTTAACTTTGCCATTTGCATCTTCGGTAGTCTCCTGATATGGCGCATAAGCCAGAATATCAACAGCGGTAGTTGAATTCTGCCACAACATCTGGGTAGCAGGAATCCAATTGCTGCCTTCCTTTGTTACCTTGACATTATCATAGGTATAGGTTGTACTATTAGCATTGTTGATGCAGAAGCCGAACGAACTAAGCTTGTCGGTGCTGTTTCCGTAAGAGGCACGGGTATTCATGCCATCTACGCTTGTCATGATTCTGACCACATTATCCATTGGATAATTGTTCTGTGCCAATTCATCCTCACTGGAGCAGCTGGCAAAAACTGCCGTTGCCAAAGCTGCCATTGCTAATGTTTTAATTGCTTTCATATTGTCGATTTTTATGTTTTAATTTTAAGAAAGTTAATCGTAAGCCTCACCCTTGATAGGTTCGCCTGTAGAACCCCAGTCGGAGATGTTAACATTGCCAAGTTTTATGACGTCACGTCCTACCTCCAGGTTGATGGTGGTAATCTTGCCACTCTCAAACTTGAAAGGTGTGCCGTTGTCGTAGATGAAGTCCTTTCCGCCAATGGTGATGGTAATCTTCTGAACACCATCCTGCGGGATGATGATGGAAGCATATTGCTTGTTAGCGGTTAAAGCAGGCATGTCGAAGTCGGCTTTGTCTTCTGCTACAGCAGATGGAGTGACAACCTTGGTCAGATAATTGACGGTTGCTTTTTTTGCGGCATTGCCTACAGCTACCTTATCTACGGTAGGTCCCTCTGTTCCCCACTGGTTCTTATAGGTAAGGTTCACCACAAGTTTTGCCATTACATGGGTAAAGGTAAGAGGAACAGGTTGCTGTTCATCGACATTATAGGATAAGCCATCTTTGTTGACTGCCACCAAGAGGTCGCTTTCCACTTGCTTTGTTTCATCGAATGTATATTCTCCAGCGGTAAGGTCGGATATTGCTGCAGTTGGATATACACCGATGAAATAATGCTTGTCGCGGTTGTTCTTCCAAAGCATCTGTGGAGTAGATACCCATGAACCGTTAGTCAACTTGTTGATAGCGTTGTTCACCACACGCTCTCTTGTCTCAGGAGCAACAGTTGCATCGCCAGTCCAGGCATACACACTGATTTCATCACCCTCCTCAAAGGTTTGTCCACCCTTCTCATCTGTGGCAACACGTGTCATATTGCCGATACTGGTTGAAACGGTGATGTACTTGGAGGTCTCGCCTCCGATACCGTTCTCGTTGTCAGAACAACTGCCCAATGTCAAAACCATTGCCATCAGGGCAAAGAGATAAGTTTTCTTTTTCATTGTCTTTTACTATTTTATGTTTATATTCTTGTTTTGATTCTTGCTTAAATGAGAGGGGTGCTTAATCTTCAGGATTCAGGATTTCACCACGATAAATCCATTCCTCAGTCCAATCATCTATCTTCGTGCTCGTAAGATACATGTAAGGTTTCATCTCCTCAAATTCCAAGTTTATCTTGTACTTGCCGCCAGATTTCATGACGGGTGCTTCGATGTCGTAGTTGCTAACTACTCCCCCAGGAGAAATCAGTTGGATAAACAACTTGGTGGTATGAAAACCGTTGGCTGTCGGCATCAAGCGTAATGTTTCCGTTTTTAAAGTTTCGCCAGGCACTGCGATTCTCAAAGGTATATCACACTCTTCCTTGGTATAGCTTGCCGTCCCGAATGTTCCATCCTCATTCTTTTGCAGGGGAAGGAGTCCGGTTGCCACATTCAGAACCTTGCCTATCATTGCAAAATTGTCAGGAACTCCTTTAATGAAGATGGTCAATTCTGCAAGTATATGTCGCATTTCATTTTTTGTTATGTAGTTGACATTTGATTTGTCAATAACTATGTCCGTGACACCATAATAGGCATGGTCGGGAGAGGCACTTGGATTGGACAATCCAAACATGAGTTGGTTCATGTTGAGGGTTGCCCTTGTAGCCTCACCGATAAAAAACGGTTCTATAAGGTTGGTGGCAGCCAGAATCTGATAATGCCCAACTGGAAGAGCGAAGCGTTGGCTTGCCACCTCCTGCGCACTGCCATAATGTTTTTCCT
>CAVBFV010000092.1:0-10098 GCA_963594575.1 Lachnospiraceae bacterium
CTGAGGAACGCAAGAATGACGGTTTGTATAAGGTGTTCTCTGAGAACTTCCCTATTACCGATACACGTAACAATTTCGTTCTTGAGTTCTTGGATTACTATATCGACCCTCCTCGCTATTCTATTGATGAGTGTTTGGAGCGTGGTCTTACATATAGTGTACCTTTGAAGGCTAAGATGAAACTGTATTGTACTGATCCTGATCATGAGGATTTCGGTACATTTATTCAGGATGTGTTCCTTGGTACTATCCCATATATGACCGATAATGGTACTTTCGTGATTAATGGTGCTGAGCGTGTTGTTGTTTCTCAGCTTCATCGCTCTCCTGGTGTGTTCTTTAGCCAGGGTGTTCATGCAAATGGTACCATGCTTTATTCTGCTCGTATCATTCCTTTCAAGGGAAGCTGGATTGAATTTGCAACTGACATTAACAATGTAATGTATGCATATATCGATCGTAAGAAGAAGTTGCCTGTAACCACATTGTTGCGTGCTATTGGTTACGAACAGGATAAGGATATTCTTCAGATTTTTGATCTCGCCGAGGAGGTGAAGGTTAACAAGAAGAATATGAAGGCTGCTATTGGTCGTAAGCTTGCTGCTCGTGTTTTGAAGAGTTGGAATGAGGATTTCGTTGATGAGGATACCGGTGAAGTAGTATCTATTGAGCGTAACGAAGTAATCATGGAGCGTGAGACTGAACTTACTGCTGATAATATTGAGGAGATTGTTGAGAGTGGTGCGCAGACTGTTCTGCTTCATAAGGATGAGGAAGCTGCCAACAAGTTTACTATTATCTTCAATACTTTGGCAAAGGATCCAAGTAACTCTGAGAAGGAAGCTGTTAACTATATCTATCGTCAGTTGCGTAATGCAGATCCTGCAGATGACGCAAGTGCACGTGAGGTTTTCCAAAACCTGTTCTTCTCGGATAAGCGTTATGATCTGGGTGAGGTAGGTCGTTATCGTATCAATAAGAAATTGAATCTTGATACTGATATTGATGTTCGTGTCTTGACTAAGGAAGATATTATTGAGATCATTAAATATCTTATTCAGCTGATTAACTCTAGTGCAACAGTTGACGATATCGACCACTTGTCTAATCGTCGTGTTCGTACTGTAGGTGAGCAGTTGGCTAACCAGTTCTCTATTGGTTTGGCACGTATGACCCGTACTATCCGTGAACGTATGAATGTTCGCGACAATGAGGTGTTTACTCCAACAGATTTGATTAATGCTAAGACAATCTCTAGTGTTATCAATTCTTTCTTTGGAACTAATCCATTGTCACAGTTCATGGATCAGACTAACCCTCTGGCTGAGGTAACTCATAAGCGTCGTCTTTCTGCCTTAGGTCCTGGTGGTTTGTCTCGTGAGCGTGCCGGTTTCGAGGTTCGTGATGTACATTATACACACTATGGTCGTCTTTGCCCTATTGAGAGTCCTGAAGGTCCAAACATCGGTTTGATTTCTTCTCTCTGTATGTATGCAAAGATTAATGATCTTGGTTTTATCGTTACTCCTTACCGTAAGGTGAATGATAGCAAGGTCGATATGGCTAATGAGGATGTAGTATACTTGACTGCTGAGGATGAAGAGTCTAAGATTATCGGTCAGGGTAATGCGCCTTTGACTGTTGATGGTTCTTTCATTCGTGATGTAGTAAAGTGTCGTCAGGATGCTGATTATCCTGTTGTAGGTCCGGATCAAGTTGATTATGTTGACGTCTCTCCACAGCAGATTGCTTCTGTATCCGCAGGTTTGATTCCATTCTTGGAGCATGATGATGGTCACCGTGCGTTGATGGGATGTAACATGATGCGTCAGGCTGTACCATTGCTTCATAATGATGCACCAATAGTTGGTACTGGTCTTGAGAAGCAAGTTTGTGAGGATTCACGTACTATGGTTACTGCAGAAGGTGAGGGCGTTATCGAATATGTTGATGCTACAACTATCCGTATCCTTTACGATCGCACAGAAGACGATGAGTTTGTAAGCTTTGAACCAGCTTTGAAGGAGTATCGTATTCCTAAGTTCCGTCGTACCAACCAGAATATGACAATCGACTTGCGTCCTATCTGTAATAAGGGACAGCGTGTAAAGAAGGGTGATATCCTGACTGAGGGTTATGCGACAGAAAACGGTGAGCTGGCTTTGGGCCGTAACTTGCTTGTAGCTTATATTCCTTGGAAGGGTTACAACTATGAGGATGCTGTTGTTATTTCTGAACGTATGGTTCGTGATGACGTATTGACATCTGTACATGTTGACGAATACTCTCTTGATGTCCGTGAAACTAAGCGTGGAGTAGAGGAATTCACATCTGATATCCCTAATGTCAGCGAGGAAGCTACAAAGGATCTTGATGATAATGGTATCGTGCGTGTTGGTGCAAGAATTGAACCAGGTGATATCATGATTGGTAAGATTTCGCCTAAGGGTGAAAGTGATCCTTCACCAGAAGAGAAGTTGCTTCGCGCTATCTTTGGTGATAAGGCTGGTGATGTGAAGGATTCTTCATTGAAGGCAAATCCATCATTGAGCGGTGTAGTTATTGACAAGAAGTTGTTCTCTCGTGCTATCAAGACCCGTGAGTCAAAGAAGCAGGATAAGATTATTCTTGCTAAGATTGATGAGGAGTATGAGGCAAAGGGTGATGACTTGAAGGATATTCTCGTAGACAAGTTGCTTACACTTACAGAAGGTATGACTTCTGAGGGTGTTAAGGATTATACAGGTGCTGAGATTATCACCAAGGGCAGTACCTTTACTGCTACAGCCTTGAAGAATTTGGAGTATGATGGTGTTCAGTCTAATAAGTGGACTAAGGATGAGCATACCAATGGCTTGATTCAGAGACTTATTATGAACTATATCCGCAAGTATAAGCAACTTGATGCTGAATTAAAGCGTCGTAAGTTTGCTATCACTATTGGTGATGAACTTCCATCAGGTATTCTTCAGATGGCTAAGGTATATATTGCTAAGAAGCGTAAGATCCAGGTTGGTGATAAACTTGCCGGTCGTCATGGTAATAAGGGTATTGTGTCTAAGGTAGTTCGTTTGGAGGATATGCCATTTATGGCTGACGGTCGTCCTGTAGATATGGTATTGAATCCATTGGGTGTGCCTTCACGTATGAACCTTGGTCAGATCTTTGAGTGTATCTTGGGTGCTGCAGGTAAAAAGTTGGGTGTAAAGTTTGCTACTCCTATCTTTGATGGTGCTAAATTGGATGATCTCTCTGAATGGACAGATAAGGCAGGCTTGCCACGTTTCTGCTCAACTTACCTTTATGATGGTGAGACTGGAGAGCAGTTTGACCAGCCAGCTACTGTTGGTATGACTTACTTCTTGAAGTTAGGTCATATGGTTGAGGATAAGATGCACGCTCGTTCTATCGGTCCATACTCTTTGATTACACAACAGCCACTTGGTGGTAAAGCACAGTTTGGTGGTCAGCGATTTGGAGAGATGGAGGTCTGGGCTATCGAGGCATTCGGTGCAAGCCACGTTTTGCAGGAGATCCTGACTGTTAAGTCAGATGATGTTGTAGGACGTAGCAAGGCATACGAAGCAATCGTAAAGGGCGATCCAATGCCAACTCCTGGTATTCCTGAGTCACTTAACGTATTGCTCCATGAGCTTCGTGGCCTTGGTTTGAGCATCAAACTTGATTAATTTTGAGAACCCCTAATTTATATATAGAAACATGGCTTTCAAAAAAGATACAAAGGTAAAGAATAATTTTACGAAGATTACCATCGGTCTCGCTTCGCCAGAGGAGATCTTGGAAAATTCGTATGGTGAGGTTACTAAACCGGAAACCATTAATTATCGTACATATAAGCCGGAGCGTGATGGCTTGTTCTGCGAGCGTATTTTTGGTCCTACTAAGGACTATGAATGCGCCTGCGGCAAGTACAAGCGTATCCGTTATAAGGGAATCGTCTGCGACCGATGCGGTGTAGAGGTTACAGAGAAGAAAGTTCGTCGTGAACGCTCTGGTCACATTGAGCTTGTCGTACCTGTTGCTCATATTTGGTATTTCCGTTCTCTTCCAAATAAGATTGGTTACCTTTTGGGTATGCCGACCAAGAAACTTGATGCTGTCATTTACTACGAGAAGTATGTAGTTATCCAGCCTGGTATTCTTGAGGGAAAGACTGATGCTGATGGTCTTGAATTGAACGGTTCTCACAAACTCGATCTCTTGTCAGAAGATGAATATATGGCTCTTCTTGACCAGTATGATCCTAATGGTGACAATGAACTTTTGGACGATACGGACCCAAATAAGTTTATTGCAAAAATGGGTGCTGAAGCAATTTATCAGTTGCTCCAGAATGTAGACCTTGACTCTTTGTCATACGAACTCCGCGATCGCGCAAATAACGATTCAAGTCAGCAGCGTAAAACTGAGGCTCTGAAGCGTCTGCAAGTTGTAGAAGGTTTCCGTGCTAGTAAAGGTATTAACAAGCCAGAATGGATGATCATGAAGATTATTCCTGTTACTCCACCTGAGCTTCGTCCGTTGGTACCATTGGATGGTGGTCGTTTTGCAACATCAGACTTGAATGACCTCTATCGTCGTGTGATTATCCGTAACAACCGTTTGAAGAGATTGGTTGAGATCAAGGCTCCAGAGGTTATTCTCCGTAACGAGAAGCGTATGTTGCAGGAGGCTGTTGACAGCTTGTTCGACAACTCACGCAAGAGTTCTGCTGTAAAGAGTGAGAGCAATCGTCCTTTGAAGTCACTCTCTGACTCTTTAAAGGGTAAGCAGGGTCGTTTCCGTCAGAACTTGCTGGGTAAGCGTGTTGACTATTCTGCCCGTTCTGTAATCGTTGTAGGTCCAGAGTTGAAGATGGGTGAGTGTGGTCTTCCTAAACTGATGGCTGCAGAGCTTTACAAACCATTTATCATCCGTAAGTTGATAGAGCGTGGTATCGTAAAGACTGTTAAGAGTGCCAAGAAGATTGTTGATCGTCGCGAGCCAGTTATCTGGGATATTCTTGAAAATGTAATGAAGGGTCATCCGGTTATGTTGAACCGTGCCCCTACGCTTCACCGACTCGGTATCCAGGCATTCCAGCCTAAGATGATTGAGGGTAAGGCTATTCAGTTGCATCCATTGGCATGTACAGCGTTCAACGCCGACTTCGATGGTGACCAGATGGCTGTTCACCTTCCATTGAGCAATGAGGCTGTTTTGGAGGCTCAAATCCTGATGCTTCAGAGTCATAACATTCTCAATCCAGCTAATGGTGCGCCTATCACCGTTCCTTCTCAGGATATGGTGCTTGGTCTTTACTATATTACTAAGATTCGTCCAGGTGCAAAGGGTGAGGGCTTGACATTCTATGGTCCTGAAGAGGCATTGATTGCTCGTAACGAGGGCCGATGTGATCTTCATGCTTTGATTAAGGTTGTAGTTGACGACTTGGTTGATGGTACAATCCAGAAACGAATGGTAGAAACTTCTGTTGGACGTGTCATCGTTAATGGTATCATTCCTGATGAAGTTGGCTTCTTCAATGATGTGATTTCCAAGAAAACCCTCCGTGGTTTGATTTCTAATGTTATCAAGGCTGTTGGTATGGCTAAGGCTTGTGAATTCCTTGATGGAATCAAGAACTTAGGTTATCGTATGGCTTATGTCGCAGGATTGTCATTTAACCTTGGTGATATTATTATTCCACCAGAGAAGGAAGCTATTGTTGAGCGCGGTCGTAAGGAGGTTGAGGAAATTACCAATAACTATAATATGGGTTTCATCACCAACAAGGAACGATACAACCAGGTTATTGATGCGTGGACTCACGTAAATACAGATTTGGGTAATATCTTGATGAAGGAGATGACCGAAGCTGACCAGGGATTCAACGCCGTATACATGATGCTTGATTCCGGAGCCCGTGGTTCTAAGGATCAGATTAAGCAGTTGTCTGGTATGCGTGGTTTGATGGCTAAGCCTCAGAAGGCTGGTGCAGAAGGTGCGCAGATCATTGAGAACCCTATCCTTTCTAACTTTAAGGAGGGTATGTCTGTATTGGAGTACTTTATCGCTTCTCACGGTGCCCGTAAGGGTCTTGCTGATACCGCTATGAAGACTGCCGATGCCGGTTATTTGACTCGTCGTCTTGTAGACGTTTCTCACGATGTTATCATCACCGAAGAGGATTGTGGTACATTGCGTGGCTTGGTTTGTACAGCTTTAAAGAATGGTGATGAGATTATTTCATCTCTTTATGAGCGTATTCTGGGTCGTGTATCTGTACATGATGTTATTCATCCAACAACTGGTGAACTGATTGTCAAATCTGGTGAAGAAATCACCGAGGCTAAGGCAAAGGCTATAGATGAATCTCCTATCGAGAGTGTTGAAATTCGTTCTGTTCTCACCTGTGAGAGCAAAAAGGGTGTCTGCATGAAGTGCTATGGCCGTAACTTGGCAACAGCCCGTATGGTACAGTTGGGTGAAGCTGTTGGTGTCATCGCTGCTCAAGCTATTGGTGAGCCAGGTACTCAGTTGACTCTCCGTACATTCCACGCCGGTGGTATTGCATCTAACGCTGCTGCCAATGCTAAGATTGCTGCGAAGAATAAGTCTCGTATCGAGTTTGACGAGTTGAGCACAGTACCATTCGTAGAGGAAGACGAGGAAGGCAACGATATCAAGTGCGAAAAGGTAGTAAGCCACTTGGCTGAAATCCGTTTCGTGGATCCTAATACAAACATCGTTCTTGCAACTTTGAATGTTCCTTACGGTTCTTCATTGTATCACAAGGAGGGTGAAATCGTAGAAAAGGATGCAGTTATCGCCCGTTGGGATCCATTCAACGCCGTTATCGTCAGCCAGTATGCGGGTACATTGAAGTTCAATGACGTTCAGAAGGATCAGACTTATCGTGCTGAGGTCGATGAGACTACAGGCTTGGAGGAGAAGATTATCACCGATTCCAAGAATAAGGCAATGGTTCCATCTTGTGATGTTATTGATGCTAATGGTGAAATCCTTGGTACATACAACTTCCCTGTAGGTGGTCACTTGGCTGTTGAGGATGGACAGACAATTAATACCGGTGAGGTTTTGGTTAAGATTCCTCGTGCTGTAGGTGGTGCAGGTGATATCACTGGTGGTCTCCCTCGTGTAACTGAGCTTCTTGAGGCTCGCAACCCTTCTAACCCTGCTGTTGTATCTGAAATCGATGGTGAGGTAACTATGGGTAAGGTAAAGCGTGGTAACCGTGAGATCATCGTAACATCTAAGACTGGCGATCAGAAGAAGTATCTTGTATCTCTTTCTAAGCAGATCTTGGTACAGGAACATGATGCTGTACGTGCTGGTACTCCTCTTTCTGATGGTAGTGTAACTCCTGGCGATATTCTCGCCATCATGGGTCCTACCGCTGTTCAGGAGTATATTGTTAACCAGATCCAGGACGTTTACCGTCTTCAGGGTGTGGCTATTAATGATAAGCATTTTGAGGTTGTGGTACGTCAGATGATGCGTAAGGTTCGTATTGACGATCCAGGTGATACTACCTTCTTGGAGCAAGAGTTGGTTGATAAACTTGACTTTGCAGAAGAGAATGATCGTATCTGGGGTAAGAAGGTTGTTACTGACGGTGGTGATAGTGAAAGTCTCAAACCAGGTCAGATCATAACGGCTCGTAGATTGCGTGATGAGAATTCTGCATTGAAGCGTCGCGACTTGAAACTTGTACAGGTTCGTGATGCCGTATCTGCAACTTCTACACAGATCCTCCAGGGTATTACTCGTGCTGCTCTTGGTACTAAGAGCTTTATGAGTGCTGCATCATTCCAGGAAACTACTAAGGTTTTGAATGAGGCTGCTATCCGTGGTAAGGTTGATTACCTTGAGGGAATGAAGGAGAATGTTATCTGCGGTCACTTGATTCCTGCAGGTACAGGTCTTCGTCAGTGGGATAAGCTCATTGTAGGCTCTAAAGAAGAATATGAGCGTATGCAGGCTAATAAGAAAAATGTGCTCGACTATGCTGATTCTCCAATAGGAGAATAATCGTAGAATAGAGTACTATATATAAATAGGTATAATGAGGGTGCGTCATAAGTTTATGGCGCACCCTTTTATTATCTGTAACAGATGAAAAAAGAAAATAATAAGGATTTCCCCCTTCTGTTGTCTTATGATGTTTTTTTTGAAAAATATGTGGCAAATTATTCGTCTTTTTCAGATATTATGTGTAAATTTGCACTATCATTTAAAGTTTAATCCTATTAACTTAGTAAAATTATGGAAGAAAATAAGAATAATCAACAGCAGCAGAATCAGTTCCAGATGGGCATCAGCCCTGAAGTAGCAGAGGGTACATACTCTAACTTGGCACTGATTACTCATTCTAGTTCAGACTTCATCTTGGATTTTGCATGTGCACTTCCTGGCATGCCTGCACCTCAGATCAAGAGTCGTGTTATCATGGCACCTGAACATGCTAAGCGATTGCTCCAGGCATTGCAGAGCAATATTTATAACTACGAGCAGTCCTTCGGTAAAATTAAGTTGTCTGATGAGCAAGAACGTACAATCGCTCCATTCGGCACACCAAAGGGTGAGGCATAATGTACTACAACATACATACTAAGACTAAATTCTCTGCTAAATTCCGCTTTTTCTTTATAATATTCGTTTTTAATAGTTATATAAAGTTAAAACTAGCCCTCGTTTTTTAAAAGTCTCCTTAATATTTAGGTAGTTTGCCGAAAAAATCGTACCTTTGCACCCCGAAAAGGCTCTATAAAGTAGTGGCTTACATCGAAATAAGACAATAAATAAAAATAAATATATAAATTAAAAAGTAAAATTATGCCTACTATTTCACAGTTAGTAAGAAAAGGCAGACGAGTTCTTGTAGACAAGAGCAAGTCACCAGCTTTGGATTCTTGTCCTCAGCGTCGTGGTGTTTGTGTTCGTGTTTATACAACAACTCCTAAGAAGCCTAATTCAGCAATGCGTAAAGTTGCACGTGTACGTTTGACAAACTCAAAGGAAGTAAACTCTTATATTCCAGGAGAGGGTCACAACTTGCAGGAGCACTCAATTGTTTTGGTTCGCGGTGGTCGTGTAAAGGACCTCCCTGGTGTACGTTATCACATTGTCCGTGGTACACTTGATACTGCAGGTGTTGCGAATCGTACACAGCGTCGTTCTAAGTACGGAGCTAAGCGTCCTAAGGCAAAGAAGTAATATAGCTTCTTAAATTTTAGACAAAACCGCAGACTCACGGTCGGAGAAGGTCGGGAGCTGGGGTTAAAATATTTAATAAAAGTTTTGCTGGAGAAGTAATCAGGTTGAGTAAATGCTCGGGTGCGAGTGTTGAAGAACATTATACAGCCCCATGCAGAATTAAAAAAAAGTTTTATTTAAAAATGAGAAAAGCAAAACCAAAGAAGAGAGTGATCCTTCCAGATCCTGTCTTCAATGACCAGAAGGTCTCAAAGTTCGTAAATCATTTGATGTATGATGGAAAGAAGAATACATCTTATGAGATTTTCTACAATGCACTTGACATTGTAAAGGCTAAGATGTCTAACGAGGAAAAGTCTGCTCTTGAAATCTGGAAGCAGGCACTTGATAATATTACTCCTCAGGTAGAGGTTAAGAGCCGTCGTATCGGTGGTGCAACCTTCCAGGTTCCTACAGAGATTCGTCCTGATCGTAAGGAGAGTATTTCTATGAAGAATCTTATTCTTTTTGCACGTAAGCGCGGTGGTAAGACTATGGCTGATAAGCTTGCTGCAGAGATCATGGATGCTTTTAATAATCAGGGTGGTGCATTTAAGCGTAAGGAGGATATGCATCGTATGGCTGAGGCTAACCGTGCGTTCGCTCACTTTAGATTCTAATTTAATATATAATATAGTTAAAAGAAAATGGCAAATCGCGATTTACATTTGACTCGTAACATCGGTATCATGGCGCATATCGATGCTGGTAAGACAACAACTTCTGAGCGTATTTTGTTCTATACAGGTAAGACTCATAAGATTGGTGAGGTACACGATGGTGCTGCTACAATGGACTGGATGGCCCAGGAGCAGGAGC
>CAVBFV010000093.1:0-10086 GCA_963594575.1 Lachnospiraceae bacterium
CGCACACCTTTTTAGTATAATAAATCTAAAAATTTTTGGTTAGAACTCTACTTTCACATATCTTTGCACTTAAAAAAAGTGGCACATGTGCCAGAAATTTTAAGTAGCATGAAGGAAATTAAGCGCGAATATTATCTCAACCAACTCATATCAAGCAAACAAAATGGCTTGATAAAGATAGTTACAGGTATCAGAAGATGTGGCAAATCATATCTTCTATTCAAGTTGTTTAGAGATCATCTCCTGGCAGATGGCATTTCTCCAGACCATATTATATCTCTGGCTTTGGATGATATACTGAACGATGAATACTGTGACCCCAAGAAACTGCTACACTATATTAAAGGTAACATCAAAGATTCTGAAATTCATTATGTCCTATTGGATGAAGTTCAAATGGTAAACAACTTTGTTGGAGCCTTGAACAGTCTTCTTCATATAGACAATGTGGATGTCTACGTAACAGGAAGCAATTCTAAGTTTCTATCTTCCGACATTGCCACAGAGTTCAGAGGAAGAGGTGATGAAATACGTATTTACCCTCTGTCTTTTTCTGAATATGTATCGGCTTACGATGGCAACAAAGAAGATGCATGGCGAGATTATATTACGTATGGCAGTTTGCCTTTAATCTTGTCTTTGGATACCCAGCAAAAGAAGATGAGTTATCTGCGTAATCTCTATACTACGGTGTATCTAAAAGACTTGATAGACAGAAATAATGTCAAGAAAAACACGGAGTTCGACTCTCTTGTTAAAGTAATGGCATCATCGGTAGGCTCACCATGTAATCCGAATAAATTGAGCAACACTTTTAAGAGCGTAAGCAATGCAGACCTGTCTCCGTTAACAATCGACAATTACTTAGGATTCTTGCAAGAAGCCTTCCTGATAGAGAAAGCGATGCGGTATGACATTAAGGGGAAAAAGTACATCGGTACATTGTCTAAATACTATTTCGTAGACTTAGGATTGCGCAATAGCCTTCTGGATTTCCGTCAAATAGAAGAGACCCATCTCATGGAAAATGTGATATACAATGAATTACGATGTCGTGGCTATCTTGTGGATGTTGGTATGGTAGAAACTCGTACCCGAACACCGCAACAAGGAATGATGCGCAAGCAATTGGAAGTAGATTTTGTAGTCAACAATGGCTCTAAGCGTTATTACATCCAGTCTGCCCTTGCTCTTCCAGATAAGGAAAAGATAGAACAAGAATCTGCATCACTAAAACATATCTCAGATAACTTCCAGAAGATAATCATAGTAAAGGACAATATTGTTTCTCATCACAATGAAGCAGGCATCTTGTTCATAAGCTTGTTTGATTTTCTTTTGCAACGAAACATATTAGAATAGGCTTCTACTTTTAAAAAGTGGCACATGTGCCATAAATTTTAAGTAGAGGCATCTTTTGAGCAGTCCTAAGGAAGCAAGTAAGCACAGGGAGGGCAGGTTTGTTACCTGCCCAATAGCAAGAATGCCCTATACAAACAATATATTCATTATCCCATTCCTTGATCTCTGTGTATCGTTTGAGGCATTTTGGAGTACGAAATTGGATATTACTATTGCTATATCTAAATGAAGTCATATCTCCCTGATTGGAGAGTAATGCTTCTGATTAAAGATTCACGTTGTCCATATTCTACCTCCTTATTTTAATGATTCACTTATCCTTCTGTTGCAAAAAAATCTTTTATTATGCTTGATCACTAGTGTCCGGATAAAATCTCAGAAGAGGTAACCCTCTATATATTGAGACTCCGGACTATTAATACTTAATTCTTTAGTTACTTTGAATATGGAACGGATATCATCTTGCTTAAACAGAAGCGGACCAATAGACTTTGATATTGTATGAAGTGTCTGTGGAATATTGAAGTGTTTCTTCGCTATGATAAGTAGCAGATAATCACAAACAGCAATCCACAACTGAAGATAAACGGCATTCTCCGTAGTGCCATAGAACTTCTTAATATGTAGATGTTGTTTAATCCAGCGAAAGAACAATTCGACACTCCATCTTTCTCTGTAAAGTTCTGCAACTGTCAGAGAATCAATGGTTAAGTTGTTTGTAAGAAACCTATATACGTTGTTTGTTGCATAATCCTCGTATACTACCATACGGAGTGGTTCAGGATATTGTACAGAAGGTTTTAAACCTGTCAGACGTATAAGCTGGTCACTTATCAACCCAGTTGATTTGTCAACTTCATATTCCTCTATGATATTGTACAACATGTTGTCTTTTGCTCTGGTTACAAAGTATGCATGCTTAAGATGAAAGCACTCGTAAAGTTGCTTGAAAAAGATATAGCCTTTATCCATAAGGTAAAAGGCTTGTTCTTCAACAGGTATCATAGGCATTACCTTCGAATCATGTACAAGACCATTGGTCATGACAATATAAGAAGGTATACTACCTCTGAGGTCGATAAGAGTGTGCATCTTCACGCATCCTTCGCCATGATGAAACTCTGCCCAAGGAGATAACTCAAGACATATTCTTATTGAAGTACTGTCAAGAGCATAGACAATCTCATTCAAGCCAAGGCGAAAATAGTCATCACGATATAACTCCTTAGCCCACTTGATGAGAACCTTGGCAAAGTCTTTGTAAATCATCCAATTCCTTTTCTCATTGGCTTCTGCCAATGTAGATTTAGGAACTGTACGAAGACCTGCATGGTAAAGACCTTTTCCGCAGAATTCAAGAGTCATTTCAATATCTCTGAGACTTGAACGGTCTGTGAATTGAGCAAAACTCATAATCTTGAACTGATCTAGACAAGTAAGTGTTTTGGCGTGCCAATCACCCTTGTAACGGTCAACACATTTTTGGAACTCATAACGAGAAACCAAAGACATAATCTGAGAAAATATGGTCTTTTTTGTACGCATCACAGTAAATCAGAGCCATTTGAGGCCCATCTGCAAAAGTACAAAATTTAATCCAAAAATTCAAAGAACGATATATTTAATTAATTTTCAACAACTTAGACTACATGTTCCGGATTTTATCCGGACAGTAGTGATGCTTGATAATAAATAGTATCTTCTTCATTTGACGGTTTGTATATACCAGCATCTGCGAATAGTCCTTCAAAGCATAAATCTTCGTCTAATTCAGGCCAATGGATACCATATCTGCTCAATACGAAAGCCTTACGCTGGGCAGGTGTGGCGTTAGCAAGACGGCTCCAACGGCTGAACGGATAGTTAGCCTTCCAGCCATTTTGGGTTTCTGCCCAAATATGGGCATCGTCAACCCAAACGCGATTTACTCTATATTGCTCCATAATATCTTATTTTTGATTAAAATACTCTTTCCATCTATCTATAATGACCGCCTCATTCTCAGAAATAATAGATTCTATCAAAGCAATATCATGTTTTTTGAATCCATGGTTATAAATCTGGGTCAGAGGGGATACATTGTATTTTGCTTCATTTCCATCCTTGATAACATGGACATGAATTGGTTCATGATCATTAGAATAAAACATGAATCTGAATCCGAAAAATATAAATATTGTTGGCATCGTTTCTTTTTTCTGCAAAGATACGCTTTTCTTCTGAAAGTTCCAAGGAATTATTGAAAAATGTTTGAGAATGAGGATTATAAAAGGCAAGTCGCTTCCTTGTCTGACCAGTGATGGGGCGGCAAGGATGCAACTTTGACTTTAAAGGTTGGGTTTATCTTTTCCCTAGTATATCAGAATGGAATTATTGATAATACTAGGCGTTTTAACTCCTTTTTAGGGGGCTACGTCTGGTAGCCTTTTGAGATATTCAAAATTGCACCATATAAGGTAATGGATTTTCTTAACTCTGTTAGGTATAACTAGTATCAACACTATACATAACAGCAGCAAAAATCCTTTCAATATACAGATGAATTCAGGATAAGGCATATATGGATATAAGCTTTTGGGCAAAATAAGAAATAATGAAATCGGTATAATCATACTTTGCATAAATGCGACTTGTCCTTCAATAATTGAAACGTCATTATTGTATCCATTCTTGCTTGCGTAATAATAGGCTTCGTAATATAGATTTAAAATTTCGTGATTTTCTTTACTTGGAGCTACCGATGGATCTATTCCCTTAAAACTAAAATATAAGAGAAAGCTAAATGCTGCCAACGAAAGCAATTCCGGAATATAGATGTAAACGTTTTCGACCTTAATGCTGCTAGCTTGTAAAAAGCAAGCAACAACAATAGCTGTTAGCAAATAAATGCAAGGAATGGTAACATGTAACTGCTTCGTGTAAGAATATTCTTTTTGAGGAAGGTATTTATAGTCTTTTATCTCTTTTTTTGTATTCTGTAAAGTCTCAGCTAAAAAGTCATGGCTATTTCTTGTCTTATTCCATATTCGTGATGTTAGTACATGGTTTATAATGCCGATAAGGTAAGCAGCAATAAGCCAAATTGCCCAGATTATAGAATTGTCAACTTCAAAAGTATTTGGCATCCATGACAATTTACACATAGATAATCCCCATAAAAGGATAATGAATCCTGGTACAATCATCGCCAAGATGTCATATAAAGAAAGTTTCGATAGAAAATTCATTGCTTATGGATTTGTAATTATCTAAAAAGGTGTATCTTAAAAGTCCCCTAGATGGACAAGAAAGATACACCTTTTGTTGTTTTTATATTTTTGTATTAGCGACTACCACCAGCCCACCATACATTCTCTGTAAAGATATACATACCAGCATCATTGCCTGAGCCGAATGCCTCTTTCACGTTAGGGTTAGAGAGAACATCGCTTGAGCCGTAAGGCAAGCGGAGTGGCAAACGGTTGCCAATTGAAGAATTATTCTTTGGGTTGGTCAAAGCTACTGGATAGCTGCCATCCACGTATTTGCAACGACGTATATCGTTGAATGTCTCCAACTGTTCATCGCGAGTCTGTGCGATATACTTCTGTACCAAGATTTCGCTCAATGGGTTTGCTGCAAACTTTGTAGCTGTCACACCAGAGAGGTATGCTGCAACTTCATCGTTAGAGAATGTTTCTCCGCATGATGTCGCATAGTCTTCCAAAGAAGCCTTTACTGCAGTTTCAAAGTCTGCTTTTGCATCTTGTCCAAGACGGGTCTTAACCTCTGCTCGGATAAAGTACAATTCTGATTTGCTGAACATATGGCTGCCCTGCTTGTTCTCAAATCCATAATCCAACCATGCAGGTACGTTCAATTCCTCAATACTTTGAGCTTGTTCCTCATTGCCAGGTTCTCCGATGGTATTGGTTCCAAACTCATTATTATTGTAAAGTGGCTCACGAGGGTCATTTCTTTCTATCAGCAAGTCTTCAACGGTCTTTGAAGAAGCAATATACTCACGGCTAGCCCAGTAAGCAGACCAAGAGTTTGTCTGACCAGCTCCATAACCAGTAAACACATCTAAGAGAGCACCATCAAAACCATCAGCAATTGCTGCATCTGTCTCTGACAAAACCTGTGTATACAAAGTATTTTTATCATCTACACGACCTGCTTTATGCAAAAGATAGCGAGCCTTCAAAGCATGGGCCAAACCTCTCCACTTGCTGCAGTTACCATTGAAAAGTAGATCTTGGCTACCTGCATTTTTCATCTTTCCATCGATAGCCTTGCCTAAGTTCACAATGGCGGCATCAAGCAAGTTATTGATGTTTTCATAAATACTCTCTTGTGAATCGACTTTAGGTGCAGATGCCTTAAAAGCCTCAGAACAAGGAATGTTACCAAACATATCTGTCATAATGCCCCAGTCGTATGCTGCCAAAATTTGTGCCATACCTAAGATATCTGCTTGGCCAGCATTTGCACCACTTTCACACTTGGTAATCATCTGCTGAATGTTATTCAAGGAAAGATATGTTCCATCCCACTCATTGTTGAATGTGGCACTTGCTGCAGTTTCATTAGCATTTCTCAGCTCTGCATTTTTTAATTGATTATTACCACATCCGAATAACTGTTCTGTATACGAAGATACATACCATGCAAAGCTACCACCATTTGTCGTAAATACGCTTGATACGATAGCATCTGTCAACTGGAATTTTGCATCAACAAATTCAGCACTCGGATGCCCGTTATCTTTGTTGATTCTGTCCATTGTGTCCTCAGAGCATGAAACAGTTGTCATTGCTACTGCTGAGATAGCTAGAATGCCTAATATATTTTTAAATTTCATCATTGTTTTATCTTTTTGTTGTTTGATACTTTAATGATTCCGAGGGTGACTCTCTGATTAGAATGTAATCTTGAAACCACCACCGAAGCTTGAAGTATTAGGTATAGAGAAGCGCTCGAAGCAACCACTCATGTTACCATTACCCTGAGAAGATTCAGGATCAAGATCCTTCATCTTAGACCAAAGGAGCAAGTTGCGCGCGAAACCATATACGGAAATGTCGATGCCTGCAAACTTAGGAAGCTGATAGCTCAAGGTTACATCACGTAGCTTTACGTAACTACGGTCGTAGATACCTGATTCTGTTACGTCATGATATGCATACCAGTATGATTGCTTGCTTACCTCAATTTTATTAGGCTGGCCTGTAGCTTCGTCAATACCATCTACAACCATTGTACCCTCATGATATGGTAAAGATTCCTTTGTTGCACCAAACATGTTCATTGTCATAATGGTACCATTGTACATTTTGCCACCCTTCTGCCAATCTAATGTTGCAGACAAAGACAGACGCTTCCAACGAGCCTTCAAATTGAAGCCCATATTGAAGTCTGGAGTACACTCGCCCAAGTTCTGACTATCAGATGTACCTTGTGGAAGACCATCCTTAAGCAATAAACGACCTTGTTCGTCACGCTTGAAAGCAATACCATAGATGTTTGGGTAAGTATAACCTGCCTGAGCACGAACCTGCGGCTCAACGAAACCACCCAGCATGATACTCTCTACGCCATCAGCCAAAGACTTAACCTTGTTGGTCAGCTTGGTGAAGTTTACGCCAAGATCCAAATCCCAATCCTTAGTCTGAATGATGCTTGCATTGATGGCAAACTCATGTGACCATGTAGTCATCTCACCAGCATTGGTACAAAGATATTGGTAACCTGTAGAACCTGCTGTTGGTACATTAAAAATTTGATCTTTAATATCCTGGTAGCTGGCTGTATACTCCAAGCGGATGCGGTTGTCGAAGAAGTTCAAGTCTGCACCGAACTCCCAGTTCATTGTGTTCTGTGGCTTCAAATTTGGGTCATACTTTACATAATATGGGGTATATGATCCCTGACCTGCTAAAGGATAACTAACAGGGGTGAAGCCATACATACCACTTCCATAACTTGGAACATAGTAATAGTTTGCATAGTAGTGACCTGCCTGACCTACTTGTGCAAATGATGCACGAAGCTTACCATATGAAAGGATGTGATTACCCTTCAAAGCAGGAAGCTCTGTGAAAATCCAGCCGAGTGATACAGATGGGTAGAAGAAACTACGATTGCCACGTGGCATGGTAGAAACAATATCATTACGGCCTGTTACAGTCAAATAGAGTTGATTAGCATAACTCAAAGACAACTGACCAAAGAAACCTACTGTGCGCTCCTCTGATTTGTACTCAGAGTTATATGTCATTTTGCTTACATTTGATATAGTTGGCTGTCCGTAAAAAAGGAAATTATCACCAGCATAGTCCCAAGTTCTTGCATTCTCATGATTGAACTCTGAGCCCAATAAGAATCCTAAATCCCACTTTTGAGCTGCATCTAACTTTGCTGTGAAATTGGCAGTAAAGAGGTTGTTGAAAACATTTCGCTGTACGCCGTAATTCTCTATGCTACCACCTGTCTTGTTGCCAGAAACCAAAGTACCATACTCATTGATATCATCATTAGTCGTTGTATATACATCAAGACCTGCTTGCTCGCGGAATACAAGGTTGAAACGCTCTTTGTCCCAATTGAAATTAGGACGGAACTCAACGTATGCATTACCAAAAACACGATTTGTTGCCTGACGATATTCACTATTAGCTGCCCACCAGTAAGGGTTCTGGAATACACCAGAACGATAAAGAACCTGATCAGATGGAGAGTTTGGCTTGTGGTAAGGAGTACCCTTTAAATTAAACTCAGCAGGTGCACCATACAAGTAACTCATAAAACTATCGTTCGCACCAGGGGCAGATGTAATTTTTGTAGAACTATAGTTTGCAGAGAAACCAGTCTTCCACTGCTTGTTGATTTCAAAGTCGACTGCACCACGAGCTGTGGTACGCATCATACCAGTAGAAGGAATGATACCCTTCTGGTAAGTGTCACCAATACCAAAAGAGTAAGCCAAGTTGCCATTCTTCTGAGAAATACCAAAGTTGGAATTCTGTGTGAAACCTGTATTGAAGAAATCACCTACGTTGTCGTATGTCTGAGGCGTAGTCCAACCATCAAGGCCTGCTGCAGCGTATTTAGGGTTGTAGTACATACCCTCATGCTTACCATATTGTTGGGTATAAACATTGTCTGTGTTACCTCCATAAGTTGCATCATTAGCTAAGTCAGCTATCTTTGGACCCCAACTCATGGATGCATTAGGATTATATGCACCTGTAGAGCCACCCTGTCCCATATTGCCTTGAGCATATACTGTCTGACGTTCGAACTTCTTGCTGACAGTCTGAGCACTCAAGTCGGTAGAGAATGTAATCTGAGGGCGGCCACCATTTGCCTTACCACGCTTGGTGGTAATGATGATGACACCATTAGATGCACGGATACCATAAAGGGCAGAAGCAGCCTGACCCTTCAATACGTCGATGCTCTCGATGTCATCAGGGTTGATATCGATAGAACGATTTGCTTTATCTGCACCAGTAACAGAGGCACCTGTATCATAGTCTGCAGAAGAAGCGATAGGCATACCATCTACGACATAGAGAGGGGTGTTGTCGTCAGAGAATGAACGGGCACCACGGATGACAATCTGAGAAGATGCACCAGGAGCACCAGAAGACTGACGGATATCAACACCGGTCAACTTACCCTGCATAGCGCTAGCCAAAGAGCTAGTACCAGCAATGTTCAAATCTTCAGAACCTAATTTCTGTGATGCATAACCGAGGGCTTTCTTGTCTCGGGAGATACCCATTGCGGTAACCACAACCTCGTCAAGAGTCTTGTTATCCGCTTCCAATACAATCTTCATCTTCTGTCCAGCCTTTACAGTCTGAGGCAACATGCCGAGGTATGTTACTTCCAACTTTGTACCAGCTGGAACATTCAATGAGAAGTTACCATCAACATCGGTAACCGCACCGGTCTTTGTGCCCACTACTTTGATAGATGCACCAATGATTGGTTCACCATCCTCTGCAGAGGTTACTTTACCGGAAACTTGAGTTTGCGCCAACGCCATTCCTAAACTAAGGAAGAGGCAGGCAATAAACGTCATGAGTCTTTTTTCCATAAATCTCTCTCGTTTAATTAATTAATAAATATATAATGTTTTATATTTCCTTCTCGTTTCTCCACCTCTTGCCCCGAGGTGGTGGGGGGATGCTCCGTGTTATACCTTATTATATATAGGAGCGTCTAAAACTTCGCTAATTTTTAAAAATATTTTTAATCGGCTGCAAAATTAAGCATTATTTTGGATTTCTCCAAACTTTTTTCAAGAAAAATTGCATTTTACCCTACATTTTGTGGAAAATATCCATTTTTTATGCGTTTTCGCTATTAAATGGTAAGAAAAAAGCGGCAGTTATGTTGCAAACTGCCGCTTGGGTATGATTTGTATATTTGCCATCCTCGTTATTCTATAGAAATCGCATTTTCCTAAGAAGTTTTAGACCTAATTCCCACATTTTTCTAAGGAGTTTTCTGTGATTCCTCACATTTTTCGAAGGAGGTTTTGTAGTAACAAATGAAAGTGTTAAAAAACTAACTCATAGTTTTTCGGTCTAGAAAACTATGTTTTCTGGAGGTCTACTCATAGATTTCCTACAATGAAATGATAGCCTCTTACGGGAAATTACGGGAAAAATATATATATGAGGGTGTGTCATAAGTCCATGACGCACCCTTTTTCGCAAAAAACGCCTACTT
>CAVBFV010000094.1:0-10040 GCA_963594575.1 Lachnospiraceae bacterium
TAGTTTAGCAAAAATTCCCATTCCTTTATTATTTTATTTTCTATATCTATTTAAATTGTTCTGCAAAAATACAATAAAATCAGTAAATACCCAAATCAAAGCGACGTTTTTTATATAAAAAGGTGCTTTTTTTATCAAAAAATGCATTTTTATGGCTTATGATTTCACTCATTCAACTTTTTTTAGTAACTTTGCCGCGTTTTTAAGATAAGACTATTCAACTTTATTATATTAGAAATAGAGAAGATATGAAAGGAATCGTATTAGCGGGAGGTTCGGGTACAAGACTTTACCCTATTACCAAAGGTATCAGTAAGCAATTGATACCAATTTTTGATAAGCCAATGATATACTACCCTGTTTCCGTGCTAATGTTGGCAGGAATCAAGGAGATTTTGATTATATCTACCCCATTCGACTTGCCTGGTTTCAAACGTCTGTTAGGCGACGGCAGCGAATTGGGTGTACACTTCGAATATGCAGAACAGCCATCACCCGATGGTCTGGCTCAAGCCTTCATCATTGGCGAGAAGTTTATCGGTAATGATACTGCCTGTTTGGTTTTGGGTGACAACATTTTCTATGGAGCCGGTTTTACGGGTTTACTCAAGGAAAGCGTAAAAGCTGCAGAAAAAGGACTGGCAAGCGTATTTGGCTATTATGTCAACGATCCGGAAAGATATGGTGTGGCAGAGTTTGATGAAAACGGCAACTGCCTGAGCATAGAAGAAAAACCGGAAATGCCTAAGAGCAACTATGCGGTTGTAGGACTCTATTTCTATCCAAACAGCGTGGTGCATGTGGCTAAGAACATCAAGCCTAGCGCAAGAGGTGAGTTGGAAATAACAACAGTAAACCAGCACTATCTGACAGAAAAGGCTCTGAAGGTAAGAACCTTACAGCGCGGTTTCGCCTGGCTTGACACCGGTACCCACGATAGCCTTTCGGAAGCCAGTACCTTTATAGAAGTCATCGAAAAGAGACAGGGTCTGAAAGTGGCATGTCTGGAAGAAATCGCATTCAAACAAGGATGGATTGACAAAGAACAGTTGCTGAAACTTGCCCAACCGATGCTCAAAAACGGTTATGGACAGTATCTGAAAGAACTAGCGGCAAGCAGATAGCACAGATTCTATCATTTATCTTATACAAATATAAAAAGGTGTAAACACAATAGAATATAAAATAATGGAAGAAACAAAGAACTTTGATTTAGGACGTGATCAAGAGCAGGAAGAAAAGTCATCTATTGACTTCCAGCTGATTTATTCTACTCTTATCCTCAACTGGAAATGGTTCGTTCTATCACTCATTGTATGTTTGGGATTGGGATATCTCTACATACGCCATGCAAGACCGCAATACCAGGCAACCGCTAAGGTACTGATAAAGGATGATGACCAGAGAAAGAACAGAGGAATGGGCAACAGCATGATTCAGAATGCTGCAAACCTCGGTTTTATTTCAAACTCAAACGGTATAGACAATGAGATTGAAATTCTTTCGGCTCAAGACTTGGCTAACCAGGCTGTAGTAGACATGAAATGCTACGTGAACTATTACCATAAAGGAACCTTCAGGGATCAGCTAGTCTACAAAGAGCAGGAGGTCAGCGTTGACTTAGACCTAGCTCATCTCAAGAAGCTGAATGCTCCTATCAAGCTTCTTATAGAGAAAACTGGCAGCCAGTATCAGGTAACAGGTTCATACTACATACCTGTAGATGCCTTTTCATATCAGAAGGATCCTGTAAAGATTGAAAAGACTTTAGCTGGTCTGCCAGCAAGCATCAATACACGTGTAGGAACCCTCCACTTCACTCTGAACGGCAAATACGCATTAAAAGACGGTGAGAGTCTGAAGGTGATTATCGTGTCACCAGAAATGGCGGCTAAGGGCTATACAAAAGCACTGACTGTCAGCCAGACTTCAAAGACTACAACCATAGCCGAACTGGTGATGAAAGATGAAGATCCTCAGCGCAGCATCGACTATCTGAGAACTCTGGTAAATGTTTATAACCGCCAGGCCAACGAGGACAAGAATGAAATTTCTTTCCGCACAGAACAGTTCATCAACCAGCGTCTGGAGAAGATCAACAACGAACTGGGCAATACAGAAGGCCAGCTCGAAAGCTACAAGAAGCGTAACAATGTTGTAGAGATGAAGCTCAACGCAACAGCTGCCATCGCTAACTCAGACACATACGCCCAGAAACTCCAGGAGGCTAACACACAGGTTGAACTTCTGAATGAGCTTGGCAAATACATGAACGAACCTGGCAACAGATATCAGCCTATCCCATCAAACGTAGGTCTGACTGATGAAAGTTCAACAGAGTTGATTAACGAATACAACAAGATAGCTCTGAACCGCAACCAGATGTTGCATTCTGCCAGTGAGAATTCTCCAACCGTTACACCATTATCAGCCCAGTTGGATGACCTTACAAAATCTATCAAGCGTGCCATGCGCCAGGCTAAGCTGGGTATGGAAATCCAGCGTAACAGCATTGCCAAACAAGCTGCCATGTATGCCAGCCAGATAGGTAACTCGCCAGAACAAGAGCGAGTTCTTACACAGATTGGTCGCCAGCAGGAAGTAAAATCTGGTCTTTACCTGATGCTTCTTCAGAAACGTGAGGAAAACTCCATTTCGTTAGCAGCAACGGCAGACAAGGGTAAGGTTATCGATGCTCCTTCATTGGAAGGAAAGGTTAGTCCTAAGAGTCCTATCATTATGCTGATAGCACTGGTACTGGGTATTGCAATCCCTGCCGGCATCCTCTTCCTGAGAGAATTCTTCAAGTACAAGATTGAGGGACATGAAGACGTGCTGAAACTCACTCAGATACCTGTCATTGCCGATATTCCTGTGGCAAGCGACGCTGCAAAGAAGGAAGGAAAGGCTGACATTGTGGTTCACCAGAATGTAAACAACCTGATGGAGGAGATTTTCCGTGGCCTGCGTACCAATATTCAGTTTATGCTGAAAGAAGGTGAGAAGGTGATGATGTTTACCTCTTCTACATCAGGTGAAGGTAAAACATTCGTGGCATCCAATATCGGTATCTCGCTCGCCTTGCTGGGCAAGAAGGTTATCATGGTAGGTCTGGATATCCGCAAGCCACGTCTGGCAGAGCTCTTCGAGATTGACAACCACCATAATGGTATCACCAATCTGATTGTACACGACCATAATACATGGGATGACATTCAGAAACAGATTCTCTCTTCGGGTGTCAACAGTAAACTCGACCTCCTTATGGCTGGTCCTGTTCCTCCTAACCCAGGAGAGTTAGTAACCAGAGCAAGCCTTGACGACATTATCAGTCAGTTGAAGGAACATTACGACTATGTTATCCTCGATACGGCTCCTGTAGGTCTTGTAAACGACAGTTTGCAGCTTGGACGTCTGGCTAATCTCTGTGTATACGTCTGCCGCGCAGATTATACTCCAAAGGCAAGTTTCGGCATGATCAATGGTTTGAAAGTCGAGAATAAATTGCCTAACATGTGCTTAGTACTCAATGGTGTCGACCTCTCTAAGAAGAAGCACAGCTTCTATTATGGTGTTGGTAAGTACGGCAAATATGGCAAATATGGCAACTATGGTTCATATGGGTCATATGGCAAATATGGCAAATATGGAACTTACGGCCAGTATGGCAGCTATGGCAACTATAGCAACAGCCACTATGGCAATGCCAACGACAACAGTATCAAGAAGTAATCAAGAATATACATACAACAAAGAAAAGAGTCTTTCTATCCAGATAGGAAGACTCTTTTAGATTTTAAAAACATTAAGACTATATGGCAACAATTGCAGTAGATTTTGATGGTACAATCGTAACCCACGAGTACCCGAAGATTGGTACAGAGCTACCTTTCGCCACAGAAACATTAAAGATGTTGATTAGAGACCACCACAAGCTTATTCTATGGAGCGTACGCGAAGGAAAGCTCCTGGACGAGGCAGTAGAATGGTGTAGAGAAAGAGGAGTTGAATTCTGGGCTGTAAACAAGGATTATCCTGAAGAGAGTCTGGAGAACAATAACCACTTCTCCCGCAAGCTCAAAGCCGACTGGTTCATTGACGACCGAGGTATCGGTGGTTTGCCTGACTGGGGTGAGATTTATCAGATTATCACCAACCATACAAGTTATCGCAGAGTACTGAAACAGAAGTTCGGCGAACAGCAGGAAGTTCCCAAAAAGAAACATTGGTGGAGCCGCGGATAAAAGGCTTCTCCAAAAGATATTCTTGTAGATACGATAAAAGATATCCCAATAAATAAAAAAGGTGTATTGCTCATTGGCAATACACCTTTTTTATTTATTGGAAATTTACTAGTCTTAAATTAGAAGAACAAGTAGCGGTTATCAACTACATGAGCGTTCAGATAAAGCTCGTTCATGAAGTTACCTGCATACTGCATAGCCTTCTGGCGGCACTTCTGCTCGTATGTCTTAGCATCGAACTTAACAGGACGGTTAGTCTTGTTAACAACCTGGAAGAGATAAACACCAGCGTTACCCTTCACAGCGTGAGCAGAGAAAGCACCCTTCTTTGTACCTGCAACAGCACCAGAGAGAGCTGGCTCGCTAGCACCAGTAGCTGCGATGAATACAGGAGCAGCGAAAGTAATCTGGTTTACAGAAGAAACCTTACCGCCCTTAGCCTTAGCTGCAGCAATATTCTTAACACCATTCACCTTAGCCTCAATCATCTCAGCCTTCTTGTCTTTGATAACCTCAGCCTTAACAGTCTCCTTGACAACTGCATCATTCAAATCACGATAACCGATATGATGAATCTTATCAAGAACCACAACCAACAGGTGGTTATTGTCACCACACTCATAAAGAGGTGAAATCTCACCTTCCTTGCTATCGAAGATCCACTTCAGAGCCTCACGGGTAGAATGGATGTTTGCTACATAGTGAACAGAAGTTGTAATATCCTTCAAGTCCTGAACCTTGTAACCTTCCTTAGCTGCATTCTTCAAGAGATCCTCTGACTTAGGATTTGCACTTACGAAACTAGAGAACTTGTTGTAAGCTGTACGGTAAGTACCCTGAGAGAAGTCGATAGGCTTCTTGATAACGGCAGCAGTATACTTGCTGACCATTGCCTTGCGGTCAAGAACCTGAAGAACTACATATCCCTGACCCAACTGAAGCTGGTTCAAAGAGTTAACTGCTGCAGTATTCAATGTATTGATGAATGCCTTGTTGTCCTTATCCATAGACTGGGCATACTCATACTGCTTAGTAGTCATCCAAGCCTTGTCACCAGTCTGGCCATACTTCTTAGCGATAGCCTCGAAATCAGCACCACCGGCAATAGCGCCCTGAATAGAATCTGCCTTAGTCTTAGCCTCAGCTACTGAGTTAGCAGCAACCTGGATAACACGATACTGTACTGAATCAGGCAATTCCTGCTTAGCTACCAACTTAACGATGTTCAATGTATTGTCACCTGCATTAGCCTTAACAGCAGAAGTAGAACCTACAGCCATAGAATCGAGCTGAGCAGCGATATCACGTGGGAAAGCATCCTTTGAAACAGGAATACCAAGATAAGCTACAGTAGAAGCTGACTTACGTACAACCTCTGTAGGATCTGCAGCAGCTGCCAGCTGCGTGTGATAACCTGCAAATTCCTTGTTAAGAGCAGCACGGTCTGCATTTGAAGCCTGAACCTCGATATCAACGAACTTGATGTCACGGCTCTCAACAGGCTGTTTGAAGCGTGCCTTGATCTCATCATACTTAGCCTTCAGATCGCTTTCAGAAATCTTTACCTTATCATCCTGGATGTCAGAGTAAGGGAAAGCAGCCAACTGAATCTGGCTCTCTTCATTCTCCTCCTTGAAAGCCATCTTTGCCTCTACAGGGTTTGACAGGAAGCAACCGGCGAGAAGAGCCTGATACTTCTGAGCCAAAGTCTGCTGGCGGAGAGTCTTCTCGATGAATGACCAGTAGTTGTAAATCTTGGTATACTGATCCATCATCTGTGCGTTAGCAGATGGGTTAGCCTTCTGTGCCTTGTAGTCTGCCAAGAACTTCTGGAGAGAAGATGCATCGAAACGACCTGTCTGCTGATTAACGAAAGGAGTCTGCTGAAGCATAGGGTTAGTACCTGTCTTCAAGATGTCCTGAAGCTCTTCGTCGGTCACAGTAAGACCCAACTTGCTAGCTTCCTTAGCGATAATCTGGTTCTGGATGTAGGTATTCCATACCATATCCTTCACCTGATTCATCTGCTCTTCAGGAAGATTTTCCTGACCCTGTTGCATTTTAATAACTTCTGAATACTCATCAACGAGCTTCTGGAAATCCTGCACGCTGATTTTTTCGCCCAAAACTTCACCAATCTGCTGGCGCTCATTATTCTTTGCTGAATCGCAAGAGCGGAAAGCTTCCTCGGCAATAAAGGCGAAAAGGCCGAAACTGATGATACAAACCAGTATCACGCCTCTTTTTCTAATTGTTCCTAATGCTGCCATTACGTTTTAATTATTATTATTATTTTTATTTTTTCCTAAGTTTAGATTGAACCACTTTTGATGCTAGTAGCCAATTGTCTGCAAAAATACAAAAATAATACGAGAAAAGGGAATTTTTTGCTATCTTTTTTGACTATTACCTCAAAAAAAGCAAAAAATTCCCTTTTCCTGCTCAGCTATTTGATGATGTGGAGTTTAACAAGCTCTATTTTACGCGATGTTGACTTGATAATCTTGAACTCAAAGTTATCAAACTTAATCACCTCGTTGAGTTTAGGAAAACTCTGATATTCATGCAATATCAAACCGCCTACAGTCATATATTCATCACTTTCCGGCAGTTCAAGACCAAACATATCGTTCACCTTGTCAATCTCCAGTCGTGCAGAAAGGAGATAGTCACCATCATCGGTTTTCTTAGCTACATATTTGGCTGAGTCGTGCTCATCTTCAATATCTCCGAAGATTTCCTCAACGATATCTTCCAGACTCACCAAACCGCTGGTACCTCCAAACTCATCTACAACGATACCTAAAGACTTCTTCTGCTGCAAAAAAGTCTGCATCAGTTTCTGTGCCTGCATCGTTTCCGGCACAAAAGGAAGTGTACGGATATGATCCTGCCAACGTGAAGGATGATGGAACAGTTCGGAACTGTGAATATATCCCGCAATATGGTCTATATCCTCTTCATATACAATGATTTTCGAATTACCACTCTCTATGAATTTCTGCTGCAGTTCTTCGAGAGAAGTATCCATTTCAACTGCCTGAATCTCCGTACGGGGCACCATACAGTCGCGTACTTTAGTATCGGAGAAATCAAGGGCATTCTGGAATATCTTCACCTCATCATTAATTTCATCTTCATTGGTAGCATTATCGATACTTGACTGCACAAGATAATCAAGGTCTACCTTAGAAAAGCCTTCATCTGTCCCCTCTGCATCCATCTTCATACCCACCAGACGCAGCAGGCACTTACTCAAGAAAGTACTGAACTTGCTGATAGGCCACAATACCACATAGCACAGATAAGCTATCGGACTGAAGATAGAAAGCAAGCGGTTCGGATTAGACTTGAAAAGCGTCTTTGGCAGAAACTCACCTGTAAAGAGTACTATCAGCGTAGACAGAATGGTATCTGCAGGCACCGTAAAGGCTGCATCAAAACCTGCGAAAATCGTATTGTCAAAAAGACGGGCTATCAGAATACCATAAACTACAAGGGCTATATTGTTGCCCACGAGCATGGTACTGACAAAGCCATTCGGATGATTATAAAACAAAGATAACAGTCGTTGCGTAAGGCCGTTTTTCTCCTTATCCATCTCCGCCAACATACGGTTGGAAGAGACGAAGGCAATCTCCATTCCGCTGAAGAATGCTGAGAAGACCATCGTAATGAGAATGCCTACGACTAAACTCATATCCACCTGTTCATTCATTATATCTTTTTCTTTTTAATTAGTGCATGATAGGAATCGTAGTGGCTCTGACTGGTGTAGCCGGCTGACGGAAGTTATTCTTGACAGAATCAGGCTGGCTGCTCAAAGTATCGGCAGCACCACCACCTCCTGTAAGGTCTCCCTTTTCAAAGCTACCCTTCGAATTGCTCACATAATAGCGCGTCATCTTTTCATCACTCCAGAAATGAGAACCCTGTAGCGTTCTTTCAGGAGTAACAAGTTTACTGAACACGTTACTTGACAATTCGTGCTTATTCTGGTCCCAGGTAAGTTGCTCACTATTGAAGCGCAAACCATCTTTGGTCAGGATGCTCACCCTACCATAAAGCTTCCATATCTTCTGCTGATCATAATAATAAGCTGTATCACACTGGATATAACTATTAATATGGAATTTCTCATCAAACTGCTCCAGCAAAAGTCCCTTATCAAAGATCCACAAAGATGGATTCTTGCTGGTATTCACCTCCCACCGTTCTGTTACGATGCGATATTTCATAACTCCCGAGTCGCTTACCAATGTATTTACACCATACGACGTCATCATCGCCACCGAGTCTTGCGGACGGATGGCGGGCGCAGTATGTTCTACCTGGTTCTGGCAACCAGCCAAAATCAGGAACATCAAAATACCGACAACATAAGAGCCTTTTATTCTATACATTATTATATATAGATTCTATACATTATTATATATAAGCGGAAGATTAATCCATCTTCCACTTCTTAAACCAATCCTCGTTGAATGTGAATCCGATATTGATACGGAAAGAATTTTCCTTTATCAGATCCTTAGCCGAACTCTTCACCCACTGACCGCTGATATTCAGCATAGAGCGGTTGTTATAAGAGTTCATGATAGGAATACCGAAACCGGCACTTACTGAGATTTCCTTCGGACCATCAACACCATTCATCTTATAATAAGGTGTGGCGTAGCTGGCACCTACACGATACTGAACACGCTTGAAGAAAGCACGGCTGCGCTCTCCATAGCAATACTGGGCACCGAGATTGAACTTGCTTCTATCCTTGTAGATACCATTTTTCAAGGCGTAGTTGGTTCCATCGAAACTAGGATAACCCAAGCTACCCCACTTCTGCAAAGTATAATCAAAGCCAACCTTCCACTGGTTGTTATGATTCCACATTACGCCCGCACCAATCATGGTAGGCAACTTATAAGCCTTATCAATAGAATAAGCGGTGGTATCGGTTACACCATTCTGAGTATCATTTGAAATGATTTTCATATCAGCAGATGCCCCCAGACCATGTCCAGGCGAGAAGGTAACACCCACGGTAGCCCAATCTTTCTTTGAGAACTGATGGGTATACTGTACACCGAAATCTACCTTATAGCTGTTCACCTGCATAGAATAATAGCGGGTGAGGGTCTTGTAATAAGAATTACTGTAGCTGTTAGATACGCTTCTGTCAATACTACCCCAGAGATATGAGAAGTTGGCACCTACAGACAAGCCCTTGACCGGTTCCCAACCCGCACCGATGTATGCCTGATGCAAACCGCCATCGCCGGAATAGGTGTTGGTATAGTAAGCCTCCTTGTCAGCATTCACCCATTCTGATGCAGAATAATTATAGCCCACATTGGTAAAAGGGATGATACCGAAGCTCATACCTACATGTGGCAGCAAGCGGAAGCCTGCAACAACATACTCGAAATTTGAGTTGTTGGCATTCTTCTTCACACCATTCTCTTCAAAATTTGTCACCTGACCAGAGATGCCGGCATCAAGGATGAAAGTCATAGAATCGAGCGAAGCATAAGATGCAGGGTTGAGATAGTTCACCTGATTATGCTCATGAAAGCCGAGACCGACTCCATTCATACCGCGATTAAAACCAGAAGTCTGGTCCGACAAGATGCCGAGACCATACTGGCTGTATGGCGAATTAGTACCACTTTGGGCATTAACCATAAGGGCTGAACCCAACAATAGGGTTGCTAAAAAAAGCTTTCTCATTCTTTAATAATCATTCAAAATTATATTCAGAGTGCAAAAGTATTAAAAAAAATCTAGAAAAAAGAAGGA
>CAVBFV010000095.1:0-9935 GCA_963594575.1 Lachnospiraceae bacterium
GAAAGCCCTCAGACTTCTTAGCTGGGGCTGCTTGTTTTGTAGTTGCCATAATTTTACTTTTTTTAAATTATTAGTTAATAAATTATTAATATTTTCTTTATTTTTTCTCGCTACGTAGACCTTGAATGTGTCGTTTGTCAATAAACACAGTTGGGTTATCTATTTTGCTTTGGCAAAGATAATAAATTAAAGTTTACTATCAGCCTAATTAAGAAGTTTTAACGAGATATTGGCTTATTTTATACCAATATCTCGCATTTTTCTTACATTTTTGCCTCTAAAAACGGTCTTTACGCCATTTTTATTTCAACTTGCCCAAAGCTTCCTTGATGCGCTTGATAGCTTCAACGATGTTCTCGTCGCTAGTTGCATAGCTCATACGGAAACAATCTGGATCACCGAATGCGTCACCACCTACGGTGGCTACATGTGCCTCCTCGAGAAGGTACATGGCAAAATCGGTTGAGTTGTTGATGGTCTTCTCGCCGTTGCTCTTGCCAAAGTAGCTGTTGCACTTAGGGAAGAGATAGAAGGCACCCTGTGGCATGTTTACTTCAAGACCTGGAACCTCTTTAGCCAACTTTACAATCAGATTGCGGCGACGCTCGAAAGCTACGCGCATTTCCTCTACTGCACTCTGGTCGAGTGTGTAGGCTGCTTCTGCTGCCTTCTGGCTAACAGAACATGTACCGCTGGTATACTGGCCCTGAAGCTTGTTGCAGCCCTTGATGATCCATTCCGGACCAGCCAGGAAACCGATTCTCCATCCTGTCATGGCATAAGCCTTAGATACACCATTGGCAATGATTACCTGTTCCTTCATGCCTGGTTCCTGAGCAATGCTGTGGTGCTTGCCGATATAGTTGATGTGCTCGTAGATTTCATCAGCCAGCACAAATACTTCAGGATGCTTTCTGAGAACTTCTGCCAGTGCAGCCAACTCTTCTTTAGAGTATACGCTACCGGTAGGGTTGCTTGGAGAGCAGAGAATGAGCATCTTGGTCTTCTCTGTGATGGCATTCTCCAACTGCTCTGCTGTCATCTTGAAGTCCTGGTCGAAACCAGCATTTACAATGACAGGAGTACCGCCTGCCAACTTCACCATCTGTGGGTAGCTTACCCAATATGGAGCAGGGATGATAACCTCATCGCCTGGATTTACGAGAGCCAATACTGCGTTGCAGACACACTGCTTGCCACCTGTACCAACGATTACTTCATTGGTAGTGTACTCCAAACCATTCTCGTTCTTTAATTTGGCTACAATTGCTTTTCGCAAGTCAGGATAACCTGGTACTGGTGAATAACGGGAATAATTCTCGTCGATAGCCTTCTTTGCTGCCTGTTTAATATTGTCAGGAGTGTTGAAGTCTGGTTCACCTACGCTCATGTTGATTACATCAATACCTTGAGCTTTCATTTCACTACTCTTCTGTGACATCGCCAGCGTTGCTGAAGGTGCCAATCTGTTTAAACGATCAGATAATTGTGCCATAATTTTATTCTTATATTTGTTTATCGTGTGCAAAAGTAAGCAAATTATTTCTTTTTCGGAAGAAAATTGAGCATTATTTCATGTTTTGTATTGAAATAATAACATAATTTTATTATCCGAGGTGCAAAGTGTGCCCCATGCGGTCTCTCTTGGTCTTGAGATAACGCTCATTGTACTTATTAGGTACAACTTCGATAGGTACATTTTCTACGATTTCCAAACCGTATGCTTCCAGACCTACGCGCTTTACCGGATTGTTGGTGAGCAGGCGCATTTTGTGTACACCGAGATGACGGAGCATCTGTGCGCCGCAACCATAGTCGCGTTCATCTGGTTTGAAACCGAGATGGGTGTTGGCGTCAACGGTATCGTAGCCTTCTTCCTGGAGTTTGTAGGCTGCAATCTTGTTCATCAGACCGATGCCGCGTCCTTCCTGCTGCATGTAGACAACAACACCCTTTCCAGCCTTGTCAATCATCTGCATGGCCTTGTGGAGCTGCTGGCCGCAGTCGCATCGCATGCTGCCCAGAATATCGCCTGTAGCGCAAGACGAGTGAACGCGAACCAGGATAGGCTCGTCTTCTTTCCATTCTCCCTTGATGAGTGCCATGTGTTCCAGACCATTGCTTGACTGGCGGAACGGAATGAGGCGGAAGTGTCCGTATTCTGTAGGCATGTCTACCTCTTCGCCCACTTCGATGAGTGATTCTTTCTTGAGGCGGTATTCTATCATGTCTTTAATGGAAATAACCTTGAGGTTCCATTCCTTTGCCATCTTCATCAGCTCTGGCAGACGCGCCATGGTACCGTCTTCGTTCATGATTTCCATGAGTGCGCCTGCAGGGTAGAGGCCTGCCATCTTACAGAGGTCGATGGCAGCTTCTGTGTGTCCGCTTCTTCTTAATACGCCGTTATCTTGTGCATAGAGCGGATTGATGTGACCCGGTCTGCCGAAAGTCTGTGGGGTAGAGTTCGGGTCGGCAAGTGCTTTGATGGTTTCAGCACGGTCGTGTGCAGAAACACCGGTAGAGCAGCCTTCCAGTTTGTCTACGGTTATGGTGAATGGTGTCCCCAATACTGAGGTGTTCTCTGAAACCTGATGAGGCAAGTCGAGTTCATCGCAGCGGCTCAATGTGATAGGGGCGCAGAGTACACCTCTTGCGTGTTTTAGCATGAAGTTTACTTTTTCTGCATCTATCTTCTCTGCGGCAATGATGAGGTCGCCTTCGTTTTCGCGGTCTTCATCATCAACAACGATGACGAACTTTCCTTCCTTGAAGTCTTTTACTGCATCTTCGATGCTATTTAATTTGATTTCTGACATGTTTGATACCTTATTATATAGTTACATTTTATTTTTTCTGTTCTCTAATCCGATGGATGATGTCCGTGTTGGTCTGACTGATGACCTTGAGGTCACGGAACAGGCGCAGTCGGAATCGCCACATTCTCAAGTATAGCAGTGTGCCTACTGGGAAGATGATGGCTGCAATGATGTTGAGCCATTTCCGCTCGAATGGGCGTGTATGTGCCTTGACTGAAAGAACCGGATATTGGTTCATATCGTGCAGGATATACTTGTTGGCGGTGTTGGTCAAATCTTCTATCACCTCTTCCAATTCTGCATTGATTCTTTCTATCTCATGATCTGGCTCGTATTTGAAGAATACATTGATGAAGTTAGGAAGATGAACCAGTTTGTGCTCCTTATTATATAAGGTGATGTCTTGGTTGATTCTTTCCAGTTTCTCTGCATCCGTCTGATAATCCGGATCGGTGATGATAACTTCCTTGCCGAAGTAATGGCGTTTCTGCCGTAAACCGAGCAGTTTCATGAAGAACTCTTTGTAAACATCCATGTTGAATACGGAAGAGTCGTTGGTTGCCTTGTAGGTTACGAAGATAGCCAAAGGCGTCAATACTGCCGGTGCAAGACCTTTTCCGAACCAAATGGCCCACATTCCGCTTCTGGACATTCTGTATCCTGTATTGTCGAGGATAAAGAAGACGATGAACACAAGTACGGAGATGACGACAGGAAAACCCAGTCCTCCCTTTCGGATGATGGCTCCTAATGGTGCTCCGATAAAGAAGAAGATCAGACACGAAAGGGCTAAGGTGAACTTGTTGATAGCCTCAATCTTGTGCTGTCTTATCATGTAGTCTGCATCGCTCGTTGACATCGATTTGAAATCAAGGTCAGAAAGCTCCTGTTGTACGGTAGACTGTGCTTGGTTTATCGCCATGAGTTTCTTGTCCTGTGGCAATTTATTATATAAGGTGTCGAAAATGAGTTTTTCGCCCTTCTTGATTTCTTTGAGTGAATCATTTTTGTTGATGCGCAGTATACCTCCATAGAATCTCGCGTTGGCTTCGTTCAGGTAAATTCTTCCGATAGAATCATATAATTGGTTGAGCGAATCGATGTCATTGTTGATTTTCTCCAGACTTTTACCCTTTGCATTTCCTGAAAGCGAAGCTGCATCGGTCATACTGAAGTCTCCATCAAAGTCGAGAATGATTTTTTTGGAAACGAAAGTCTCTCGTCTGTATGGTACGGCAGCAGTATTGGCAAGTGCACTGCTTTGCATGTTCTCAAACCATTCTCCACTGTAGAGGCTGAGAACAAGATGTTTCTTTTCTGCTGTACTCTGGAGCATGCCTGAGTCTGCCAATATGATGGCAGCATCTTCATAGCTGTCGGTCATGCGGTAAATCATGATGCCGTATAGCTTTCCGGTTTTCAAATCCTTCTTCTGCACATAAAGGTTGCAGTTTGGGATACCATCATAGAAGATACCTTCAGGAATTTCCAGTTCCGGGCTTTTCTGTTTCATTGAAATCAGAAGTTGTGCCAGTTTCATGTTCGACTTAGGTCCCACATTGTTCTGAAAATAGAATGAGCCAAACATGATGATGACGGTGATGACGATGAGTGAGCGGAAAGCCTGCATCAGTGAAATGCCGGCAGCCTTGATGGCAGTAAGCTCCGAACTCTCGCCGAGATTACCGAACGTCATGAGTGAGGACAGGAGAATAGCCAATGGCAGAGCCTGCGGTACGAGCATCAGACCCATGTACCAGAAGAATTGAGCCATCACGTCCATCGTGAGTCCCTTACCAATGAGTTCATCAATATATCTCCACAAGAACTGCATCATCAGCACAAACTGGCAGATGAAGAAAGTTCCCATGAAGAGGAGACCAAACTGCTTGGCAATAAATATGTCTAATTTCTTAATTCTAAGCATTTCAATATTCTGTTGTTTCAGACCTTTTCTTTATTTAAAATAATAGCAGGTCTGTTATTCAGCGTGCAAAGGTAATATAAAAAAATAAGAAAACCTTTATTTTTCGTTTTTTTTATATATATAATTAGGTGAAAGTGGGGCTGGAATGTGAGAAAAATGAGAAAATAAAACTTTTTTTGAAAATTTCTGCCGAAAAATTTGTTCAATTCAAATAAATGTATTACCTTTGCACCCGCAAATGAGAAATCAATTGCTTGGATGGCGGGATAGCTCAGCTGGTTAGAGCGTCGGATTCATAATCCGGAGGTCGAGGGATCGTGGCCCCCTCCCGCTACAAGATGAGAGACATCAACTTTTTAGTTGATGTCTTTTTTATGCTCTAAACTTTTCCACATTTATTCACTTCTCATAGAAAAGTTATCCACACAAGTGTTGATAACTATGTTATTCTGTTGGTTATCAGATGTTTTTCCTGTTGGTAACTGATGTGGAAAAGATAAAAATGAAAGATTTTCCTGTTTTTTTCTTGGTGTTTTCAGAATAAAATTATATTTTTGCACTACAAAAGAGGCATTTTAGAATGTCTCTACCTTATAAACATAGAAATTGTATAAGCCGTATGAAACGTAAATTACACCTTATTATATATGTAGCTTTCATCGTGTTGCTGACCGGTTGTGCTCAGCAGCCTAGGAAGTTTGTTATTGGCGTATCCCAGTGTTCTGAAGATATCTGGCGCGATAAACTGAATAATGAACTCAAGATGGGCGAGTATCTCAATGATTCGCTTATCGTGAAACTGGCTTCTTCCAACGATAATAATGTGTTGCAGAACAAGCAAGTTAACCAGTTTATCGATGAGGGGGTAGATTTGCTGATTGTATCGCCTAACCAGTTGAGTGCTATATCCAAGGCTGTAGAGCGTGCTTATGATAAAGGTATTCCTGTGATTCTCTATGACAGGAAGACCAATTCTGATAAGTATACGGCTTTTATCGGATGCGATAACTATACGATAGGTAAGTCGATGGGAACTTTTATCGCCCAGCAGCTTCAGGGTAAGGGGCGTATCGTTGAAATCAGCGGCTTGGAGGGTTCTTCGCCTGCTTTGGAGCGCCATCGTGGTTTTATGGATGCTATCAAGCCTTATCCTGGGTTACAGGTTGTAGCCTCGGAGGGAGGAAACTGGAAAGAAGAGGGTGGAATCCAGGCAATGAAACGTATCTTGAAACAGACACAGGACTTTGATTATGTCTTTGCTCACAACGACCGTCTTGCCTGGGGTGCTTATGTTGCTGCCCGACAGATGGGGGTAAAGCGTAACTATAAGTATACCGGAGTAGACGGCATGGCAACCGAAGGTGGTGGTCTGGAACTTGTGCGCGATGGTATTTTCGAAGCCTCTTATCTTTATCCTACCAAGGGTGATGAGGTTATAGCACTTGCCATGAAGATATTGAAGCATCAGCCTTATGAACGTGATAATTATCTGAGTACATCTATCATTACCAAGGCAAATGCAGATCTTACCTTGATGGAGGCTAGGGATGCCGAGCGCCAGGCGCGCAATCTGAAGACTTTGCATAAGCAGGTAGACCGGTATCTGTCTGATTATAACTCACAGAAAGTCATGCTCATAGGTCTGTGCCTGTTCCTGCTTGTTTGCCTTGCAGCGGCGGCTTTGATCTTCAGAGGTTATCTGGTAAAGGTAAAACTGAACGAAAAATTGGCTAAAACCAATGATGAACTGAAGCGACTGAATGTAGAATTGGGTGAAAAGAATGAGGAGATGAAACGATTGAATGAGGAGGTCTTGGAACTCACTCATTCCCGTCTGGTGTTCTTTACCAATATCAGTCATGAACTTCGCACGCCTTTAACCCTGATTGCCGACCCGGTAGAGATGCTGCTTGAAGATACCGGCATCAAGGGCAAGAGCCGCGAACTCTTGAAGATGGTGCAGCGTAACGCCCTTGCTCTCCAACAGTTAGTAAGTAACATTCTTGATTTCCGTAAGATTCAGAATGGCAAGATGGAGTTGAAACTCTATCGCTTCGACATTGTGAAGACCTTGACGATGTGGGTGAGCGACTTCCAGCTTACTGCCGAGCGCAAGCAGATCAGACTGCATCTGAATGTTGATGACTTGAAAGGCAGCCATGAAATGATTGCCGATCAGGAGAAGATTTCCCGTATCGTATTCAATCTGTTGAGCAATGCCTTGAAATATACGCCTGCTGGTGGCGAAATCTTTGTATCGTTGAAAGATGAAGGTGCCAATCTCCGTCTTGATGTGAAAGATACGGGCAAGGGTATCTCGCAGGATGAGGCTGATAAGATCTTTGAACGCTTCTTCCAGGCCAAGGGTGCTGCCAGCGGCACGGGTATCGGTCTGGCTCTGGTGAAATCATTTGTTGAGTTGCATCATGGTGAAGCTAGGGTAGAGAGCGAACTGGGCAAGGGCTCTGATTTTATCGTTGTAATTCCTCGTGAACAGGAGTGTGATTCACAAGTTATCCACAATGATGTGGATATTGTGGATAACTCTGTAAATGCTTCTGCATCAGATGGTAAGAATGTGGTAGATGAGTCTGTTTTGCAATATATTGACGATGGAGACAGAAGCCGTGGAAAAGTACAGCAGTTGGTAAGCGAGAATACCAATCGCCCTACAGTTCTGGTTATTGATGATAATACCGATATCCGACAGTATGAGCGTACGCTTTTGCAGGATAAGTATATTGTTCTTGAGGCTGCTGATGGTAAAGAGGGATTGTCCGTAGCTATAAAAGAGGTGCCCGACCTGGTGATCTGCGATGTGATGATGCCTGTTATGGACGGATTGGAGTTTACCGAACAGTTGAAGACGAATACCGCTACCTCTCATATCCCTGTTATTATGCTCACAGCGAAGAATCTGGAAGAGCATCGCGCAGAGGGTTATGAGCATGGAGCCGATTCCTATATTACCAAACCATTCAACAGTAAGGTGCTTCTTGCCCGTATCGAGAATCTCTTGCGGCAGCGTCAGCTTCTGAAACATCTTTATCAGGGTTCGCAGGAGGCAGAGAAGGAGATTTCTGAGTCTCATCTGGAAGACCGCGATAAGCAGTTCCTCAAGCAGCTTCAAACCATTATCCAGCAGAACCTTTCTGATAGCGAGTTTGGAGTCGAGGATATGGGACAGCAGATTGGCTTAAGCCGTGTGCAGCTTTATCGTAAGGTGAAGGCGATGACAGGCTCTTCTGTTGTCGACTTGCTCCGTAAGGCCCGCCTTGCCAAGGCTAAGCGTTTGCTCGAAACCCGTAGCATGAGTGTATCAGAAGTTGCCTATGAAGTAGGTTTCTCTGCACCATCTTACTTCACAAAATGTTTCAAGGAAGAGTATGGAATGTTACCTGGTGATGTAGGTAATATGGTGAAATAGAGAGAAATACGCTATCCTTAATGTATGAAATCTGTGAATGTATGGATAAAAATCGTTCATTTCATAACACAAAATGTACATTGTATCATTTTTGTCACTATTTGAACGATAATTGTACCTGGGTTTCGCCGAAACTTACTACCTTTGCACCAGAGTTTAGAAGTTTATAAATTGTTTCATGCAGAAGTAGTTGCATTTTCATAGGTTTATGTTTTAAGGTTATAGGATTGAGTATTCATTAAGGTAAGTAGTTTTCTTTAAGGTTAAAAGTTTTGTTTTGGGAAATAACTAGTAATGAGAGAAAGCAGCTGTTTAGACGGGAAGTCTGACAGCTGCTTTTCGCGTATTATGGTTTGTTTCTTTTTAAGCGGGCATACTATAGCTTTTTAAAGGGGGCTTATTCCCAATCTTCGAATTCCAGTTCCAGTTCTTTGTATTCGGGCTTGAAACTGCTGTTCTCCTTATCTTGCTTCCTGACTTCTTCTGATGAGGCATTGCTTACGGATAGACCAAGCAGGCGGATGGGATGCGCTGAGGAGTAATCTACCTGTTTCAGCAGCCCTTTGGCAAGAGGCAGAATATCATCCTTCTTTTTCAGAACCTTTTCTTGTGAGATGCTTCGTGTTATCTGTGTAAAATCGGCAAACTTCACCTTCAGCGTCAGGGTTCTTCCTTCGAAACCGCTTTTGGCGATGCGCTCCAGCAGTTCGAGTACGGTATGATACAGTTCGATAATTACAGCCGATTTGGCATAGATATCTTCCAGGAAAGTCTGTTCGCATCCTACCGATTTCCGTTCCCGGTAGGTGATGACCGGCCGTTCGTCTATCCCTCTTGCAAAATCATAGAAGATGTGTCCGGCTTTTCCGAACACTTCTACCAGATGTTCCTCGGATACTTTCCTCAGGTCAGCTCCGTTGAAGATACCCATGAAATGCATCTTCTGCAAGGTTTTCTTGCCCACTCCCCAGAAATCCTCTACTGGTAGCTGGGCGATGAAATCGAGCGCCTTGTCGGGATGAATGGTGCAGATGCCGTCCGGTTTGCGGTAATCAGAAGCCACTTTGGCGAGAAACTTGCAGTAGCTGATGCCTGCCGAGGCGGTAAGCCCTGTAGCCTCCTTGATGCGAGCCTTTATCTCCTTGGCAATATCTACCGCCAGTTCTATCCCTTTCTTATTCTGCGTTACATCAAGAAAGGCCTCATCAATGGAGATGGGTTCGATGAGATCGGTATATTCCTGGAATATCTGATGTATCTGATGGGATATTTCTGCATAATAAGAATGCCGGCAGGGTACGATAATGAGGTTAGGGCAACGCTGTTTGGCTTGAGCGATGGATTGTGCCGAGTGAACGCCATACTTCCTTGCCTCATAGCTGGCTGTAGAAACCACACCACGAGGTCCGTCGAAGCCCACCGCTACCGGTTTGCCCCGAAGTTCCGGATTGTCTCTTTGCTCTACCGCAGCAAAGAAGGCATCCATGTCGATATGTATGATCTTTCGCTCAGTCATTCTTGCCTTATTTTTCCCAAAAGTACAAAAAAGATGCGTTTCCACAAAATCTAAGCTGTTTTTTATTGTTCGTTAACGTTTTCGGGTATTAGCCTACATGGCCCATCGAAACAGGCTGCGTTGAGCATCGCAAGTACTTGCGTTAGCCAACGAAGCTATCTGTGTCTGCTTCCGGAGTCGTCTCCGATAGCTTCCGGAGTCGTCTCCGATAGCTAATGGAGTCGTCATCGATAGCTTGTTGAGTCG
>CAVBFV010000096.1:0-9924 GCA_963594575.1 Lachnospiraceae bacterium
GTAGGATCCATCGCCGTAATGAGCGAGAAACTTACATCCTTTGGCAATTGGTTGATGGCGTAGGCAAAATAAAAAGAGGTGCCGCCAGCCATGTAAACCGTACTGTTCGGGGTCACGATTTTATCCTTTGTTACGTGCCCAATACAACAAATATCTTTCATTCTTATTACATTTTGCAGATGCAAAGGTACTGCAAATCGAGAATAATACAAAAAAAAATGGGAATTATTTTGTTTTGTTCGCATTTTAATGTACCTTTGCATCGAGAAAAAGCAACTTTTAAAGTTTTATCTAGAATAGATATAAAGAAACATTATGTGGTTTGATAATTTAATCAACGTGCATTCGGCGGTGCAAGGCATCGTCATCCTGTCTTTGATTTGTACTTTGGGTCTTGCCCTCGGCAAGATTCATGTCAAAGGAATCTCCCTTGGCATAGCCTTCGTATTCTTCGTGGGTATTATAGCGGGTCATCTCGGACTCTCTATTGACCAGAACATGCTGGAGTTTGCAGAAAGCTTCGGCCTTACCATGTTTGTGTATGTGCTGGGTCTTTATGTGGGTCCTAACTTCTTCGGTTCGATGCGTCACGAAGGCATTTCACTTAATCTCTGGAGTCTGGCTGTCATCCTGGTGGGAACCTTGTTCTCGCTCGGCTTGTGCTGGATTTTGCCAATCAGTCTGCCTGATATGATGGGCATCCTGTGTGGCGCCACAACCAATACGCCTGCCCTTGGTGCTGCCCAGCAGGCGTTGCAGCAGTTGGGCTTGCCTAGCGAAGGTGCGGCTCTGGGCTGTGCCGTTACTTATCCGTTGGGTGTTGTGGGCGTTATCCTGGCGATGATGCTCTTGCGCAAACTCTTTGTGAAACCGGAAGATCTGGAGATTCGCAATAATGATGATGACGACCATACGTCTATCGGACAATATGTAATCGTGAATCCTGCCCTGAACGGCAATACCATCGCAGAGATTACGATGATGACGCATCGCAAGTTCATCATCTCCCGTGTGTGGAGAGGCGAACAGGTGATAGTTCCTCAGGCTGATACGGTTCTTCATACGAATGATAATGTGCTCGTGGTTACCAATAAGGAAGAGGTCTCGGCGATGCAGATTCTCTTCGGAAAGAAGGTGGATAAGGAGTGGAATAATGATAAGGTAGACTGGAATGCGATTGATGCGAAGGTAGAAAGCCGCATTATCGTTGTTACCCGTCCGGGACTGAACGGCAAGCGCCTGGGCAGTCTGCAGATGCGAAATTCCTATGGCGTGAATGTGAGCCGAGTGCTTCGTGGTGATATCCGTCTGCTTGCTACAGATGACCTCCGTCTGCAGTACGGCGACCGACTGACGGTAGTTGGCGACCCTACGAGTATCGACCATGTAGAACAGTTTCTGGGTAATGCCGTAAAGACCCTGAACGAGCCGAACCTCGGCGCTATCTTCCTCGGAATCATTCTCGGTCTTGCCGTAGGAACCATTCCTCTGGATATTCCTGGAATGACGGCTCCTGTGCGTCTGGGTATTGCCGGCGGTCCTATCGTGATGGGTATTCTGATTGGTGCGCTGGGGCCTCGTGTGCATTTCATCTCTTACATGACGCGAAGTGCAGGTCTGATGCTGCGAGAACTGGGTCTTGCCCTCTATCTCGGTTGTCTGGGTTTGGCGGCTGGTGGACAGTTCTTCGAGACGGTGGTCCGTCCGGAAGGTTTGATGTGGGTAGGCATCGGTTTCCTTATCACGGTTGTACCTGTGGTTATCGTAGGTCTCATCATCCTGAAGACCAAGAAGTATGACTTCGGCAGTATCTGCGGAATCCTCTGTGGAAGTATGGCGAATCCGATGGCTTTGACTTACGCCAACGAGACGCTCGACGGCGATACGCCAAGCATCAGTTATGCTACGGTTTATCCGCTCGGCATGTTTATCAGAGTGGTGATAGCCCAGGTTATCGTAATGTTCTTTGTTTGATATTCCGATGTTTTCATCTGTTTCTGTGGATTCTGTCATCCGCAGATATGAAGAAAGGCTGGTTTCGGTTAGAAATCAGCCTTTCTTGTTATAGTCATTTTCTTTCCCGTCATCGGGTGCTCAAATGTGATTTCTTCAGCATGAAGATGCAGTCTCGTTGCCGTCTCGTTGCCGTAGAGCGGATCGCCGATGATAGGGGCATTCAGACCTTCCTGATGAGCACAATGCACTCTCAGCTGGTGCGTTCTGCCCGTTTTAGGATAGAGCGCCAGACGAAGATGGGTATCGTCAATACGCTCTAGAACCTCGTATTCTGTAATGGCTTCCTTGCCCTGTTCGCGGTTTACCATCTGGCGTGGACGGTCTAGGAAATCTGCTATCAGGGGGAGCGAGATGTAACCTTTTCCGTTTTCTGCTTCTTTCAGAATCCGGTTGCACGATTCCTTGTCTTTTCCGCAAACGATGGCTACGTATTTCTTCTGAACCCGATGATTCAGAAACTCCTTCTGCAGGCGATGATAGGCAAACTCGGTCTTGGCAATAATCATCAGTCCGCTTGTTGCCATGTCCAGACGATGGACGATGAGCGGACCGGTAGCTTCCTGATATTTCCTGCGCATCAGAGCGTAGATGGAAGGCTGGGCTGCATCTTTCCCCGGAACCGAGAGTAAACCTTCGGGCTTATAGATGACTGCCAGTTCACGGTCTTCGTAGAGCGTTTCCACCTTATTATATATAGTAGTTTCGGTCTGTTGGGTTTCAAAGACTGTTTTAGGCAGCATCCAATGTAATATCGGTTTGCATTTTCCGTTGCAGGCAGGATAAAACTGAAGATGATGTCTGATTTCTTCTTTCGGACTCTCTCCCCACCAGAACATCGCCATCTGCAGAGGCTTGTAGCCATGCTGGTAAGCGTATTGCAGGAGTTTCGGCTCGCAGCATTCTCCACTTCCGGCAGGTGGAATCTTAACCGCCTCGTCCTTGAAAATCTCCAGCAGGTCCTTGGTTTCTCCTTCCGCATTCAGCATCTGGAATTTCGAAAACAGCCATTGCTGAAGTGCTTCTGATAGCTCTTTGCGGAGCTTTTTCGCCCTGTTCAAGTCCTTTTCGTAGACTTCGTATTCTGTTTCCAGCGCCGTCTTTTCGTTTATCGACTTTTTCAGCCTCTTCAGTTCTGCCTTCATAAACTGGCTCTCTTTTATCATCGCCTCTTCCTCTTCCTGGCTCAGAGATTTTCCAGCCGAAAGGGCTTCCTGGCGCCTTGCATCTCGCTTTTCCTTTGCTTCTTTTATCTTTGTCTGATAGTTTGCGATAACTTCCTGGCGCTTTTGCTGCAAATCATCAATCAGGCTTTTCCCCTTTATCAGGGTTTCGTTGGCTTCAATCTGTCTGATTTGCTGGTTCAATTTCGAAATCTCAGCCTCATGTACCTTGAAATATCCGTCGGGTTGAAGATAATCGAATACGGCTGGCACAAAACCTTCCCAGTCGCTTCTGCCGCCAATCTGTCCGCTATAAGCTCTCAGATAGCCAATCTTACTGTTGTCGGCTTCTACGATAAGTACGCCGAACATCTTTCCACGATCTATTTCCTCCCGCCAGTCGTTTCGCTGTGAGAGTTCTTCCTGCAACTCTCTGCATGCTTCGATGCAGAGCGGATGAGGTTCGTAGCTGAATGGATTGTTCATCCTTTCAGGTATATTTTGGGGGTCGATATTTTTAAATAATTGCATTTCCATACTACAAAGGTACACTTTTTATTGCTTTTCTCTTTTTTTTTTATAGGAAAAATGAGTTTTTCTGTTATTTTTTTTGTTTATTTGGATTTTTTGTCGTACTTTCGCAACGGGAACTTAAATTCATTTAAAATAGTCTATCATGGCAAATGAACGGATTAAGATGATAACGATGCAGATAAAGAACGGAGTGTGCCTTCTGTGCATATTCGCTCTTATGCTGTTGCTTGCCGCTTGCTTCTCCCCTCACACCACGCAGGCAGAGGTAAGATCCTTTAGCGTTATCCTGTTACTGGTCATCGGTTTGCTGCTAATGAGCGTGTTGGCTCTCATCGCTTTTCTCCGATACAAAATGTTGCGCAACAAGCAACAGCATCAGGAGGAGATGAACCTGATGATGGCGCTGAAAATGGAGAATGTACGCAATCGTTTCCCGCCTCACTTCGTGTTTAATGTGCTCAATATCTTTGTCTCTAATCTTCCGAAGGAAGTTGATGTCAAGCCGCTTCATCTCCTGATACAAATACTCCGTTCCTACTTGCTTACATGCGATAAGATGGCGGTAAGTCTGGAGGAAGAATTGCAGATGGTGACGGGTTATTCTTCCCTTCGCCATGAAACCAATCCGTTCCTCCCGAAACCTCGGTTCCATATAGCCAAGGATGTAGATATGAAGCTGATGCTGCCGTCTATGATTATCCAGATTCCTGTAGAGAATGCCCTGAAGCATGCGTTTGTGGGCATGGAAGAAACTGGTGAGACGCCTTCGCTGGATGTTAATATCTGGGTAGAGGACGCGATGCTCCGGATAGAGGTAACTGACAACGGATGTGGAGAAGCGGGGGCTATTGACAGAAAAAAGAAGAATGGTTTTGCCAGTACGGGAACCGGATTGAGAATCCTGAACAGCACCATCGAAATGCTTAATGCAAGCAACGAACGCAAGATGTTCTTCAAGATGCAGAGCAACAGAGGAATTTCTGGGGAGGAGAATGCTCCGAAGAAGGGTATGCACGTAAGCATTGGAGTTCCATGTGATTACGATTACGATGTCTTTAAGTAGAAAATTTTTCATAAGAATTTAAAACATACTAATATGCAAGCAATGCAAGATAAAATCAAGGTTGTGATTGTGGATGATGAGCCACAGAGCATCCACAGGTTGCAAGATGATTTGGCAACTCTGGTAGATTTTGAGGTGATTGCCACATCCTCTTCGGCGGTTTCGGCTAAGAACCTTGTGATGAGCATGCAGCCCGATGTGCTGTTCCTCGATGTTGAAATGCCTGGGCAGACGGGCTTGGAAGTATTGAAGTCTTTGAGAGAAGAAATGCCGATGGAACTTATCGTAGTGTTTTACAGCGCCTTCGATAAGTATATGATTGAGGCACTCAGAGCCTCTGCCTTCGATTTTCTGTTGAAACCTTATCAGCAGGAGGAATTAGAACTGGTAGTAGACCGTATCCGGCAGAAGATGGTGGATGGAGATGAAAAAGATTCTTCTGTAGCTCTTGAGTCCTCTTCCTGGCCTTCGGTATCTGCGATGGCTTCTCTGAAAGCTCAGGATTTGTCGGGGGTGAACGGACTGTTGAAAACATCAGCCAAGCGTCTTGCCATTCAGACTATTTCGGGTTTATTAATGTTGAAGCCCGATGATGTGTTTTGCTGTATTTTCGATGAAGATACTCATCTTTGGCAGTTGAAATTGTCAAACGGTCAGATTTATAAGTTGAAGAAGCAGACCACGGCAAAAACCATCCTTTCCATGTCGCCTTCTCTGGCTCAGGTGCGTCAGGATTGCATCATCAATCTCGATTATCTTCTCTGCATCGAGAATTATACGCTCCGCTGCATCTTTTCTCCTCCCTTCGACCAGGAAGAAATCACGGTTTCCCGCCGCTGCTATAAGGCGGTAAAGGATCAGTTGGAGATATTGTAGGAATCGGAAAAAAGAAAAGAGCGTGCAAGATATAGTCTTTGCACGCCCTCTTCTAGTTCTTGTTTATAGCAGGGGTGTCATATAGAGTGGCAGATATACTATCCCATCTTTTTCCGCTAAGTCTGAGGTGTGAATGACGTAAGGAGTCGATAGGTAATTCTTGTACTTTCTGACACACTTTTCCAAAGATGAAATGGTATAACGATTGGTAGACTTTACCTCTATTGGCGAGATGTTGTGCTTGCTCGTAATCGAAGGCTTCGCTATCAGAAAGTCGATTTCCATTCTGTCTTCTGCCTCACGTGAATAGTTGGAATAGAAAAACAGCTTGTGCCCCTTTGCCTTCAACATCTGTGCTACGATATTCTCTACAAGCATCCCTTCGTTTACTTCCAGCTTGTCCATCATCAGTTTCTTGTAAAGTGATTCCTGCATGATTCGATTCTCGTCAAAAGCCATACTGATTAGCAAACCTGTATCTGCCATGTAACATTTCAAGCTCGAGTTTTCCAACTTGAGATTAAGCCCGATGTTTGGCTCTGTTGCTCCGTAGCAGATATTTGCAACCATCGCTTCGTTCAGCCAAAAGAAAGCCCCCTCGTATTCACGCATTCTGGCACCAGCCTTTATTTCAGACAGGCGGAATTTCTTCTCGTGTTTCTGAAGTTGGCTTGGAATCAGATCAAAGATGCTCGTCACTCTTACCTCGTTGCCTTCTGCGTATTTCTGAATGTCATTTCGATACAGGCTTATTATCGCACGTTTTATTGTATCAACTTTTGTAAAATCGCGAGTCTTTACATAGGTATCTACAGCCTTAGGCATACCTCCTACTATCATATATTGGCGGAATAAGGTCATAGCCTTGCGATGCATGTCGGTACCAAGAGGCTTAAGCTTGGTAAATTGGTTTTTGATGAGTTGTATGATTGCCTCTTCACCCATAGCCCAAAGGAATTCTTCAAAATCCATCGGATACATGTTGATTCTGATTTCTTCGGATGGAATCATGATGTTTTTTACATTCTTGTTGATGGAAACAAGTGAACCAGTTTCAATATAGTCGTATCGTCCATCTTTGACAAGATACTTGATGGCGGCTCTCGCTTCAGGAAATGCCTGTACTTCATCGAAGATGATTAGCGACTTGCGCGCTGTTAACTTTACATTGAAGTAGAGTTGTAAGTACATAAAGAAAGTATCAAGGTCGTATAGGTAGTTCCTGAACAGATCTAATACTTGCTGCATCGTATTGTTGAAGTCTATCAAGATATACGATTCGTATTCGTTCTTGGCAAATTCCTCTACGATATAGCTTTTACCGACACGTCGTGCCCCATCAATGAGCAATGCATTCTGCCCATTGTCGTCTGATTTCCATTCTAATAATTGACTATAGATTTTACGTTTCATAACTTCTTGGTATTCTTGTTGTTGCACGTATCCTAGCTTTCAGAGTGCTGGATTTTACACGTTTCCTAGGTTTCGTAGCCTCATATTTTACACGTTTCCTAGGTTTCCGTAGATGCAAAATTACACATTTCCTAGGATAAGGCAATGCTTTTCCCTGAGAATCTTGTCGTTTTTAACGTTTTTTGCGTTAATATTAATGATAGGAGAAGAGGGACGGATTTCTGTAAAACGGGGTAGAGACAATTTTCAGAAAGATTTTACTCCTTTTTTAAAGGAGAATGAAATAGTAAGGGTAAAGTTCTCTTCATTAGGTGAGGAAGGTTATGCCTTTTGGCGCAGTTTCGAAGATATGGCAGCCTTGTCCCGAATCCCCCTGATGCCTGTCAACTCCAATTTGAAGTCGAATGTTCAGGGGGCTTTGGGTTATTGGCTGGGATACGGTTCCAGTTTCTATGAAGTGAGAATCTGGAGGGGGAAACTTAGAAATCAGTAATCCCCCAATCCAATAGCCCTTTGCCTTCCTCGTCCAGTTCGATGCCGAGGCCTATCACCTTTCGCTTGTCAGCCATGAAAGGTTCCAGGTATTTGTTATCCAGTATCTGCCGGATGGCAGCCTTCTTGCCACCATTGTTTTTCAGTTTCAGTTCTATCACGTAGATGTAGCGTGAAGTTTGGGCAATGAGGTCGATTCTTCCTGTAGCAAGCATGTGTTCTACCTCGACTTTCAGACCGATGGCATTCAGAATGGTACTGATGATGAGGCGGTAGCGCTCTTCCATATCCATCGAGGCAAGCTTCTTGTTGCTGTAAGGCACATCGGCAACCAATGCTTTCAACGTTTTCATGGCATCTGCGATTTGCCCGGTACCCAATTGGCGGAACAGACTGCCTTGCAGACTGACAATATCGCTTTCTGATTTCATAGTCAGGCTTGGGAGAACTACCTCGTAAAGAGCCTGTTTCACTTCCTGATTTGGAAAACCTAAGAAATAGCCAAATTCGTCGCTACTTTTGATGGTAAGGTATCCCGTCTGATAGAGGAAGAGTTCGGCACCACCATTTATGACATCAGAACTCTCAAGAGTCTTGCGTAAAATCGGACAATTTTCGAAATTCCGTAAGCGCAACTCCATGTTATCCACAAACTTAGGTAGCATGGAGGTAGCTCCTGATGAAACCCAGAAACAGCTCAAGTCTTGTGCGTCGAGTGCATTAAGGAGACTGAAAGGATTGTAGATGTCCACCATGTTCCTGCGACTGAAATGGTATCCATCGTAGTACTCCTTCAGGTTATCATGAGTTTGCTGTAAAGTCCACTCGTTCACTTCAGCCATTCTTTCCAGTTCCGGCTTGAAGTTCTCCCCGATTTCTTCTTCTGTAATACCGCAGATAGCAGCATATTCAGGAAGGAAACTGATATTGGTCAGGTTGTTGAGTACAGAGAAAAGAGAAATCTGCGTAAACTTGGTGATGCCCGTAATGAAGACGAAACGTTGGTACGCATCATCAGCTTTCAAGATGGCAAAAACCTCACGATATATCTCGGTGCAGTCTTCGTGATGAGGTGTCTTCCACGAGTGCTGGAGCGGAGAATCGTATTCATCGATGAGAATGGCAACTTTCTCACCGGTCTGTTTGTATGCTTTCGTGATAATGGCATCAAATCTGTCGGCGAGTTTGGCAGTTGGATCTGTTACAATGGCATACATCTCCTCGTATTCCTTGAATCGCTGGTTCAGGTAAGAACGAAGCGTGCCAGCATTGGCTCCCCCTCGGCTCATGTCAAGTCGAATAACAGGGTACTGCTTCCAGTCTTTCTCCAAATCCATGATTTTCAGTCCTTCGAAGAGCTCTTTTCTTCCTTCGAAGTAAGCCTGGAGTGTATCAACAAGCACAGACTTACCGAATCGGCGAGGGCGGCTCAAGTAATTATACTGTAAGCCATTGTTCGCCAATTTCCAGATGATGTCACTCTTATCTACATAGAGATACCCTTCTTCTCTGATTTTATTGAAAGACTGTATGCCTACCGGCAGCTTTCTGAATTTATTGTTTGCCATAATCTTTTCTCCTATTCCTATCTTTAGCCGCAAAGATACGGCTAATTTTTGAATCATGCAAGTTTTTGGCAATTAAAAAGATGTAAATAGATACCTGATAAAAGAATATATTGTACATGCTTCAGAAAAAAGCAATTTTTCTTGGTTTATTCACAGAAAAAACTTACTTTTGCACCATAATAGAGGAGAATTATAATAAAAAGGTGGAATGATTTGCTTATCACCACAACATTTAAACCCCATTAGTTATGATAGAAGATATAAATACATTGACATTCGATAGCTTTATTCAAAAGATAAAGACTATCAAGGTGTATTGCAGTAATGCCTATAAGGAATACAAGGTGGTAAAGGTTAACAAAACCACGTTGGTACTTAGAGATCAGCGCACCAAGACTGATTTTGAAGTGCCGGCTGCCCAAATATTCTGTGCCATGCATGAACTTGGCATTGAAAATTGTACGGTTCCTAAAATGCGCCAGTATGTAGGAACACATGCAGCACCAGCCTCTGCCGCCCTCATATTCTGGGCTTTCGGACGAGGACAGGTTCAGGCAGCATTAAAAAAGTTTGCAGATTTGGCGTTCAGGATAATAAGAGAACAGCAAAAACGGAAATAGGAAATCTGGCGACCTGTATGGTTGAAAGGCTTTCAATTGATACTTGATGGTGAAAAAGAGAAAAAGGGTGCATCATGGACTTATGACACACCCTCTGCTTATAAAAAACATTAAATTATAGTGTTGCGGAAATAAGGAAATATTAAATTATGGCAAAGGAAAACTATAGTAAATATGAAATG
>CAVBFV010000097.1:0-9922 GCA_963594575.1 Lachnospiraceae bacterium
AGAGCACAACCTTGCCAAGGTTGGGGTCGCGGGTCCGAGTCCCGTTTTCCGCTCTTTTTTTTGAACTCGAGAAACATACCCATTTATGAATTTATATTTAAGATATTTTGATCAGGAGACATTAGTTACTAGTGTTGATGATGCTATTGGTTTTTTAAAGAGTATTCCTGAGATTGAGATGGATGCGGAGCTAGAGGCAGATGTTCGTGAATATGCCGCTAGCGATTTGACGTATCCAAAAAGATATAAGGTACGCCCACGTGTTTATTTTATTGTGATAAAGACTACGGCGCAAACTATGCAGGATTTTAAGGATAAGAAAGCATTACGTACTCCTACTCCTGCAGAGAGAATGGAGAATCCTGTTGTTGCCAGTTTGGCTCAAGAGGCTCCAGGCTGGTATGAAGGATCACTTGATTTCAAGCGTGTTGTGATGGTACCGGCTACAGGAAAGTTTGAGTACCGTGATACTCATTTCGTTGCGGATGTTAAAGCTGAATCAGGTTTGGATTGTTACAATCGCATCGTAGATTATCTGCGCGATTGTGTAGATTCACGCAGCCAGTTCCCATCTGCAAAAGGTAAGAATTTCCATTTCCGCTATCTGGGAATGTGGAAATAAAATATTCAGAAATTTAAAAGATTCGTGTCATGAACAAGGTTATGCTAATTGGTAATGTAGGTAAAGATCCTGACATTCATTATTTCGAAGCAGATCAGGCAGTAGCTCAGGTCTCTCTCGCAACTACAGAGAAAGGATATACTTTGCCTAATGGTACCCAAGTGCCAGACCATACAGATTGGCACAATCTTGTTTTTTATCGTGGGCTTGCAAAGGTAGTAGAGAAGTATGTGCATAAGGGTGACCGCCTTTATGTGGAAGGAAGAATCCGCTACCGCTCCTATGATGACAAGCAGGGTAGAAGACAATATATTACAGAAATCTATGTAGATAATATGGAGATGTTGAGTACTCGCCCTGCTACTAAAGAACAATAATTATTAATTTTTAGCTCAGAAATTGGATATATCCACCATAACTGATGCCTTCGGTGATGTGATGCTGATGCAGCCTTCCGCCGGGGTTATTGTAGCTGCTGTGCTTGCAGCTATATTGTTAGGCATGTCTGCTTTTGCCAGTGGTTCCGAAATTGCTTTTTTCAGTTTATCACCAACTGATGTTGCGGAACTTGAGGATGAAAAGACTGATGCCGATAAGAAAATACAGATGTTGCGTGATGATTCTGAACGTACGTTGGCTACCATTTTGATAACCAATAATTTTGTGAATGTCACAATCATCATGCTCCTTAATTATGTATTCGCAGGAATCGTAGAGTTTGGTCATAAAGCTTATTGGCTTCAGTTCCTGATTATTACGGTTATTCTTACTTTCTTGCTTTTGCTTTTTGGTGAGATTATGCCGAAAGTGTATGCCCGCCAGGATCCTCTGAAGTTCTGTCGCCGGTGCGTAGGGGGAATTCTGTTTGCCAGAAAGCTGTTTTGGCCTTTAGAAACTATCTTGCTGAAAAGTGGAATTCTTGCAGAAAAGATTATACAGAAGGAAAATCATGTGCTGAGTGTTGATGACTTGGAACAGGCTCTTGAGCTGACTGATAAGAATGATATCAAGGACGAGCAGAGCATGCTGAAGGGTATCATCCGCTTTGGCGATGAAACAGCCAAGGAGGTGATGACCAGCCGACAGAATATTGTTGACCTGGATATCCGTAGTTCTTATCCAGAAGTATTAAAGTGCATTGAAGAGAATAATTACAGTCGTATTCCTGTTTATCAGGATAATACAGATAATATTCGTGGTGTATTGTATATCAAGGACTTATTGCCTCATCTTACGAAGTCTTCCAACTTCCGTTGGCAGAGCCTAATTCGTCCTCCTTACTTTGTACCTGAAACCAAGAAGATAGATGATCTGCTTCGCGAGTTCCAGGACAACAAGGTTCATATCGCCATTGTGGTAGATGAGTTCGGAGGAACATCGGGTATTGTTACTCTCGAAGATATTCTGGAGGAAATTGTAGGTGAAATCAATGATGAATACGATGAGGAGGAGAAGTTCTACTCGAAATTAAATTACAATACCTTTGTTTTTGAAGGTAAAACGCTTCTTTCTGATTTCTGCAAAATCCTGAATGTAGATGACGAAGAGTTCGAGGAGGTTGAGGGTGATGCTGATTCTCTGGCTGGTCTGCTCTTGGAAATCAAAGGCGATTTCCCAAGTATGCACGAGAAGATAGATTATAAGAACTATACTTTCGAGGTTATGCAGATAGAGGAGCGTCGCATCAGCAAGATTAAGGTGACGGTACATCCTTTGAAAGATAACGTGGAGGATTCTTCTAAGTAATCATCGTATTCATCAATATCAGAATATAAAAAATATGGCAGTTGTCAATATACGAGAAGTTTATCCGGGAGTGAGTCTTGGTTTATGGCAGATGGATGAAACTGTAGAACAGTTGTTCGGGCAGTATCCTCATCTGCAGGCTTACCGCTCCCAGGTGGAAGAGAAATATAAGAACGATGGCAGGAAACTGGAGTTTCTTGCCATTCGTGCATTAATGTATGAGATGCTCAAGACGAACGGGGCTTCCAAGGGCTTGCTTTCTCATGCGGGTGACATTACCCACAACGAGGCTGGAAAGCCATTGTTCCGTGGTTATCATATCAGCGTTTCGCATACCAAGGGTTATGCTGCGCTTATCCTTTCCAAAAATCAGGAAGTGGCGGTAGATATCGAATACTTCAGCGATAGGGTAGAGCGCATCGCTTCCAAATTCCTGCGAAAGGATGAGAAGGCAGAAGATCTGGATGCCAAGTTGGTGCATTGGTGTGCCAAGGAAACGGTCTTCAAGTTATTCTCTGAAGAAAATCTAATGTTTGAGGATATGCGGGTGAAGCCGTTTGATACGATGGCAGACTGGTCGTGTGATGTGGAGAATCTCAAGAGCAGAAAGATGGCGCATGTAGATTTCGAGTTAACCATGGAATTTGTATTGACTTATGCTGCGCTGTAATATCCTGTCCATCTTCCTGGCATTCAGTCTATTGGCTGGAGCACAGGATTGGAAAGTAGTGAGAGAGAATTCTCAGAAAGCTTTTCCGAAAACCGTGGCTGCGGGCAACTACAGTGGCATTGCTCATCTGCATGATGATATCTATGCGGTGGTAAGTGACAAGTCGAATAGTGCCCTGTACTTCAACTTCCGGATTCAGGTGAATCCCAAGACCGGTGAATTGGAACAGGTAGAGAACCTTGGATTTACCGAGAGAACAGATGGAACGCTGAACGACGGAAAGTTTTGGCAGGGGCAGGAGAAAGGCTTTGACCACGAAGCCATCGTGAAGGCTTCTGATTCTACCTTGGTGATAACAAGCGAAGGATATTGCCGTTTAAAGGAGTATCCTGTTCTGCCTATTTCGGCTAATGCTCCCAAGATTAGCTATCAGCAGAACCTTTGGGAGAGCAGATGGTCTTCTTCTGATTTTTATCCAAATTATAATTTTGAGTCTCTGGCTTTTGATTCCGTCCGTCAGTATCTCTGGACGATTCCTGAGAGCACGCTCCGCAAAGACGGACAGCCTGCTACTCCTCAAAACGGATTGGCCAACCAGCTTCGTTTAATGAGGTTTGATTGGGGAAAGAACTCTCGTTACATGACAGCCTATGCCTATCAGATGGATCAACCTTCTACTCATAAGAAAGCAGATATCTATGTGATGGGGGTGAGTGAGCTTTGCGCCTTGCCCGATGGTCAGCTTCTGGTTCTGGAGCGTGAGGCCTTTATCCCGAAGATTAAGATTGGGGCTTTCTGCAAGTGTAAACTCTATCAGATTAATCCTTTGAATTCTGAGGAGTTTTCTATGAAAGAGAATTTTTCATCAGATACTCCTTTCTTGAAGAAGAGATTGCTCGCGGAATGGAAAACCGGCTTGTCACTTTCCAAGCGTTCCTTTGCCAATTACGAAGGTATGTGTCTGGGACCCAAGTTGGAAGATGGTTCCCAGGTTGTCATCCTGCTGTCTGATTCTCAGGATCAATATGCGGGAGTATTGAAAGACTGGTTCAAGACGATTGTCATCAGAAAGGAATAAAGTTGTTATGTTGTAATCTTCAATCTCGTCCATAACCATCTAGGAATGAGTCGCCAGAGGAAGACGAGGATATCATATCTCCAGTCTATCACCTTAACTTCCTTTCCGTTTTCGATAGCATTCACGATATGTTTCGCCACGTCTTCCGGTTTGAGCTGCAGCGGATAGCTGCTGCCTGCGATAAGGTCGGTCTTTACGAAGCCTGGTCGGATATCTGTGATGGCGATAGGGAGATGGCGCATCCGTGCCTGCTGCGACAGGCATTCCAGATAATGGTTCTGGAATCGCTTGGTGGCAGAGTAGGCAGGTGCAGCACCGAGACCTTTGGTTCCGGCAATGGAAGTGATGCAGGCAATGCGGGCTTTTGAATTGTTCTGATGATGAGTAGCAAACCAGTTGAATGCCGTATCCACCATTCTTGTGAATCCCAAGCCGTTGGTTTCCACAGTCTTCAACTCCTTTTCTATATCCAGCGTATTATTCTGCCAGCCAATGCCGGAACTATGGAAGTAGAGGTTCATGCCTCCCAACTTATCGATGAGTTCGAGAAGTTGGGTAGGAGCATCGGGAGAAGTCACGTCTATTTGCTGGTAGCAGGTAATGCCGCCCTGCGAAATCAGAGCCTGCAATCTTTCAATTCTTCTTCCGGCAATTCCGACCTGCCATCCTTTTGCAGCAAGCAGTTTTGCCACTTCCATTCCGATGCCCGATGTGGCACCCATTACAATTGCTTTCTTTGCCATATAGTTCTATTATATAAGGTGAAATCTTGATAGTTCTATTTATATAAGGTGAAGTTTGGTCTAAATTTATCTAAATATCTAAATCGCTTTTACTCTTCAGCAAGTCTTCCGCCTTCTTCACGCTTCCTGATTCCAGAATCAGCTGTTTCACTTCTTCGTAATCCGTGTATTCCGGATTGCGTTCCATGAAGATGCGGCAGGCGCGGTCGATGAGTTTATGATTGATAAGCTTGGCATTCACCATCTTGTTGCCTTCCACCCGTCCTTGTCGAATCTGGAGAGAAGTACTGATCATGTCCAGAATCATCTTCTGCGAAGAACCGGCTTTCATGCGGGTACTTCCCGTCACGAATTCCGGTCCCGTGATGACTTCTACGGGATAATCGGCAGCCTGGGCGATGGGGGCGTGGGGATTGTTCACGATGCAACCCGTAGGAATGCCTGCCTCCTTGCAATGTTTCAGGATGGCGAGCACGAAGGGAGTGGTGCCGCTTGCCGAAAAGCCCAGCACGAAATCATGCTTTGAGATATGCTTGTCGCAGAGCTGATGCCAGCCATTCTCCAGGTCGTCTTCTCTTGATTCCCTGGTTTGTGTAAGGCAGCCGATGCCTCCGGGGAAGATGGCTTGTATCTGCGAACCGTCGATACCATAGGTGTTCTGCACCTCGATGGTATCGAGTGTAGCCAGTCTTCCGCCCGTTCCGCAACCGGCATAGAAGAGTCTTCCGCCCTTCTTCAGCTGCCCTTCGATAGCGGAAATCAGTTGGTTAATGGCAGGCAATGCTTGTTCTATTGCCACAGCCACCTTCTTGTTTTCTGCATTGATATGAGCGGTGAGTTCATCTACGCTCATCTTTTCCAGATGTTCGTAGAGCGAGCTCTGCTCAGTTATTCTCTTTTCTTCTTTATTTGGCATATTACTTTATCTTTAGGGTGTAGATTTAATGTAATGAAGCCTGGATGGTTGCGGAGGCTATGGCTTGCAGGCATCTAGAGAGTTCTATCATGATGAGACCTATCATCCGATGGGCTCCTATTCTTCAGCCAGGAAATAAACCGGCGCATTGCGTGAACCTTCTTTAATCAGAAAACCGGATTTTTCCAGTTTCTTCAGCCAGTTGAGTGCTGTCTGTTTACGGATATGAAATTCCGCTTCCAGTACTTTTCTGTTAATGGAACGGTTATGCTTCAGATACTCTCTTATTTTCTCCTTCAATGCATCTTCAGAGAAAGGGTAGGAGCGGGAAGTATATTGTGATTTCTCGAAATGAGTATGATATTTCACCTGTTTCAGCAGGTCTGCATTGGGGCGAAACTTGATGCCTCTTACGCTTACATATTCAGCTCTCACTTTATTGTCGGGTTTCAGGTCATTCATATCCAGATCTACCGAGAGCGAGAGATAACCTATTTCCGGAATGTTGACACGTCTTCCCTCCTGCAGGTCTTCTTCTATGATATCACGCAGTTTCATGAGTACGGACGAAACTTCTCCTTCTCCCAGACAGCTATGTCTGGCGATTCGGCTGATCATCTCCTTGTCAGTCATAGCTGTTTGCTCAAAGATATGGGCGAATCGGCGAGTCTCTTCATTTCCTCCTGCATTGGGAAGATAATGGATTTCATATTTTATAGCCATCGTATTCTTCTTTCTGTTTAGCGATACAAAGGTAATCTTTTATTCTTAAACTACCAAATAAAAATGGCACTAATATGGATGAGCGGTTTGATTGATACGAATGAGCGGTGTTATTGATGTGGGTTAGAACTGCTTATCAATAGGAATAAGCATCGTAAGAAGCCTTTATAAGTTGTCGGAAGAAGTAGGATAAGTTGTTGGAACAGTAAGTATATGTTGCCGGGAAAGTCACTTCCGTCAGTCGCACAACAGCTGTTGTGCGCTTGCATATCAGCTGTTATGCGCTCGCACAACACGTGTTGTGCGAGCGTAAAACAGTTGTTGTGCAGTAAAATTTGTAACTCCCTTCATCATATTGCAATTTTATAACTTTTTACGGTTAATTTTCTGTAATTATATAATGTGGCATTATCGTAATTGCAAAAAAAAATGTATTTTTGTAGGCAAGAATCGTATAAAAACAAGACCCGATAGCTTGACGAATCAGAGGCTACCGGGAATCAACGCTACAAAGATAGTGCTTTTTCTTGTTATAACCAAGTAAATGAACGAATTTTTATGGAATATTCAGAATAGCTTATGAATAAAGAAAAAGAAGATTTCTTCCTCCATTCCAACGAGGTGAATCATATCAACAGAGAAGATTACGACAAGATAGAATTATTGGTGAATGCGGCAAAGGCCTTTGCCCGCAGCACCTACCAGTGCGTCTATATCATCGACTATTTTCATCAGGACTTCATCTATGCATCAGACAACCTCGCTTATCTCTGCGGATTGGAACCCGAGCAATTGATGGAGGCTGGCTATCAGATGTATATAGACCATGTTCCGGATGCCGACCTGCAGATGCTGCTCGAAGTGAACAAGAAAGGTTTTGATCTTTTCAATGAATTGCCTGTGGGCGACCGTCTGGACTATACCATCTCGTACGACTTTCATCTTACCAATGGCAGACATAGCCGATTGATTCATCATCACCTTACTCCGATACTTCTTTCTGATGATGGAAGAATCTGGCTTGCCCTCTGCACCGTATCATTGGCAGCAACCGATGAACCGGGACATATCATCATGCAGAAGAATGGTGAGCGTAGCTATTTTGAATATTCCACCTCGCGCCACAAGTGGGAAAAGAAAGAAGGCATAACCTTGAGCGAGACTGAGAGAGATGTTTTGAGATTGTCTGCCCAAGGTTACACGATGAATGATATTGCCGACCGACTGTGCAAGTCGGTTGACACTATAAAGGCTTGCAAGCGCAACCTTTTCGCCAAGATGGGCGTGAAGAACATTGCCGAGGCGCTGTTTCATGCCACGAACTATCAGATGATATAATCGCAATCATATCTCTTCCAACAATGGCGAGAGATAGAACTTGGGGAAGTATTTTACCTCCTTGCCTTCCGCAAGGTTTACGAGGATGTTGGCACAATAACCGGCGGCAATGTATGCCCCGATGCCCAGTTGCGGAAAAGACTCCTCAGAATAATGCCTGATGGCTTCATCTATCCAAGGCACGGGCATCTGCCAGAACATACCGTACTGCGAGATATACTTGCCCAGTGAGCATCGGAAATCATCCGTTCCTTTTTTCACTACTTCGCTGAATGGATAGCCTTTCGGTTTCTCTACAGCGAGAAAGGCAGCCTTGCCAAGATTGACGGCATGGATAACGGTGATGCCCTGCTCCTTACATTTCTCATCGAAAGCAAAAGAGGCTTCGTTGTCATGCAAGGTTGCATTCACCGCATACCGGATGCCCGACAAGTCGCATGCATCCACATCTTCCATCGTCAGCGTATCCTTTTCTATGCGATAGATTTGAAATCTATCTTCCTGCCGAGGGCTTTTATGGAAGTCATGGCGCAAGGCACAGGAGGCTATCAAGCCTCCCATGTCTGCGCCACTAATCAACAATTTTATTGGGTTGTTCATTTATAGAGAGATTTATTGTCATTACACCATTACCGGATGCTGCAGACAGATTACATTCTGTTCTTCTGGCTTTCTCCAGCACCCGTACCCTTATATTTGCTTCTTGTAGTGTTGAACTTATACCGTACAGTAAGCGAAACTTTGCTTGTTGACAGTCCATCATACACCATTTCCTTTATTTTGCCAAAATGAGCAATCATGTGGCTATCGTTTGTCCCGAACAAATCATAGATGAAGAGCTGAAACGACAAATGGTCTTTCAAGAAAGCCTTATATGCGGAAACATTCGTGCAAAACATTGGCTTGTACAGATACTGGTTCTCCTCATGGCCTTTTGTAATATACGACATCATCCACGTAAACATTCCCAGCTTGGTGTTGAGGGTATTGTCAAAACGGAATGAAGCCATTGGCTTGTTGAGCGATTTCCCATCGTGTGTCTCCATGTCAAACCATTGCTTGTCAATGGATGCTGTAAGCGAAGGGTACCAGATGCCAAACGATGGACGCAAATTAATAGATGCAGCTACGTCATTATACGAATTCCCATTCACAGGCTTCATCAAGCCTATTGCAGGATTATCCTTATAAGTCTCCACTGTTGGCATAATTGGATGTGAAGTATGACTGTAGGTCATGTCGAATGTCAACCATTTGTAAGCCAACTCGTAGTTGAGATTTCTACTTATTTGAGATACCAGAAATGGATTTCCCGTTTCATACGTGTATCGGTTGTCATACTGAATGCCACTGCGCAAATTATGATAGGAAGGACGATTAATGTCGGCTGCATAGCTCAATTGCATCTGTACCTTGCCTACAGGCATCGATAAGCTAAGCGATGGGAACCAATTGCCGTACGACTTGCTTTGCCCAGGCACATACTTGCCATATTCATAGTAATTGAAGTCGATGTACTCGTATCTCATACCTGCCTCCAAACTCAGATTACCGAAATCTCTTGAATAGGTCAAGAATGAAGATGTCATACTTTCTGTAATACGGCTGTCGTCATCCGATACCAAGTTAGTTGGCACCACTTGATACTTTGAGGTACGATGGGTATTGGAATATTCACCACCCAAAGACAAATTACCTCCTGATAATGGGTAAGAAAGCACCAGTTTGGAAGCGAGCAGATGATAGTCCTTGTTAGTCAAGCTATGAGCCGTTTGGCTTTGTGCATTCATCCCCACTTCCTGGTATTGCTCTTTGGTAACATCGTTCTGGTATTCCTTCGACCATAGCCAATCTGTATTGAAATCGATGCTGAGCTTACCAATCTTTCCTACATAGTAAATATTGCTTGAAAGATTATTCTTCTGCCAAAAGAAATCAGCATGACTATCAGAACTTTCAGACAAATCTCCGTCTTGCAATATCAAAGAACTCATATCGCCGTTCCATGTTTGTTTTGGATTTCTTAGAAAACCAAAGTTGGCACCTATAGAGTTGTTGGCATCCAACTGGTAGCTGGCATCCAGGC
>CAVBFV010000098.1:0-9866 GCA_963594575.1 Lachnospiraceae bacterium
GACATTCAGAACCACAATCTGACGCTCTAACCAACTGAACTACGTCCACCATATTCTTGTTAAGCGGGTGCAAAGGTACGAAAAAAAAATGGTTCTACCAAATTTTTTCGTACCTTTTTTCTTATTTTTTATTTTGCAGGGCTTGTTGGAACTACTGGAGCTGCCTTCTGGGCATCTGCACCAGCTGCAGGAACAGCCTTCTGAGCACCTGCTGCTGCATCCTTGCTAGCACCTGGCATAGCAGGAAGAGCGGTCTGCTCCTGAGTGGCTCCCTCCAAAACACTGCTTTCGCCAGCTGCCTGAGGGGCTACATAAGCACATGCCACGCTGATGACAACCAAGGCTGCAGCGAGGCCCCATGTTAATTTCTCAACAATGTCAGTGGTCTTGCGAACACCCATGATTGAGTTGGTTGAAGAGAAGTTACTTGCAAGTCCACCTCCCTTTGATTCCTGGATGAGCACGATGAAAATCATCAGGATAGCTACCAGGACGATTAATACTACTAATAATGTGTAAGCCATTTTTTAAAACTAGTTTTATTTATTTATTATTCTTCTTTATTTCTTCTTGCTGTTCAGCATCAGTTTCTCAAGGAATCTGAGCTGGTCAACATAATATCCGTTCTTGTCAGGATGCTGCTGATGCAGGCGGCTGATGATTTCGTAAGCCCTCTGATACTTGCCCTGCTTGATGTAGATGCGGGCGAGGGTTTCGGTGAATACACCGCTGTTTTCCTCTTCGCCATCCTTGCCGGAATCGGTCTGAAGTTCGGGAGTAAATTCTGGTTTGTAATCTTCGTCCTGCTGGATTTTAGGCAGTTTGAAACCGCCATCCTCCATAAAGTCGTCGATGAGACTCATGGTGCGCGAAGTATCTTCTGGCTCCTGCTGGTCTTCGGTCTCCATGAGATAAGCCACATAGTCTACAGCCGCGTCAGCAGGTGTAGGCTTACGTTTCTCCTTCTTCTCTTCTTCGTCTTCTTCCATAGGAATGGATCCCAGGAAGTGGTCGATGAGGTCACTAGTACGGTCCCCATGTTTTTCTGCTCCTATTCCTCTTACGCCTTGCTGCTTGTTGGATTCTGCCTCTTCAGGGGCGTTTTTTATCTGATAGTGGGCTGCCTCTACCATCTCGAAGATAATCTTACGGTCGGTGATGTAGATGGCTGCACGGCGCAGTTCTTCGTCGAAACTCGGGTCGTGGAGCAGGTACAGATTCTTCAACATCAGCAGGCGTGCCGTCTGATAATACGGATATAAGGCCAAGAGGGCGCGCAAGTCGTAGAGCGTCTCTCGGTTCATTTCCTCCGGGTGTTGTATCAATCTGCTTAATTCCACGATATTTTTACTTTACTTTATTTTACTTTGAACTTTGAACATTGAACATTGAGTTTTGAACTTTATGATTAGTAAAGCCGTTGAATTCTTCACTCTCCACTTTTCGTTCTTCACTTACTTTACCAGTTAGCTACCGTAGCGTTGAATATCTGGTCTACCAGGTCTTTGATAATCTGGGTTACCAGTTCTTCCTGCACCGAGGCAAGGCTCTGGGTGGTGTCGTAGGTCTTGGCAGATGTAAACTGCTTTTCGAAGTCCTCGGCATGGTTCTTTGTGTTGGTGAAGCGCACGTTTACGGTTATGCTGAGCTCAGTCTGGGCTGAGTATCCCTCAGAACTTACCGATTTGTTTCGCTGAGAATATTGGGTGATTTCGCCCTCTATCTTCAGGTCGCCGTTGCGCGACACCTGTATGAGCTGGGTGTTGCTGGCAAATTTATCCTTGAGTTCGTTGTTGAACATCGGACCCATCGGACCCCATACATAGGAACTTCTGATAGGGAAGTCGGCAATCTGTATGGTCTTGGTTTTTGTGTAGTCGATGCTGGCACCGTTGAACTTGTAGCTCACGGAGCATGCGGCCATGACCGCCACCATCAGTGTGACTCCTATTATATATAGGTACGCGCGTATATGCTTCATAACTTATATTTGTTAATCTTTCTGTAAAGGGTTCTGTCGGAGATGCCCAGTTCTTCAGCCGCTTTCTTGCGGTTTCCGTTGTTTCTCTCCAGTGCCTTTTCTATCATCTGTTTGCTCAGGTCGCTGAGGTTCAGATTCTCGTTTTCTTCCTTAATCTCTTCAATCTCCGCATCCTCGGTTTCGGGCTTGTAAGCACCCCTCATGCCTCCTGCAGCCATTTCCTGGCGTATGTGCTGGAGCTCGTCGAGATCGGTAATTGGAGGTACGGAAGATACCGAAGAAACCGGAGAAACTGATGAAACCGGAGCTACGGATGGAACCGTTGAAACCGGAGCTACCTGGGTGTTTGGCTGAACCGGCGAAACATATCCGCTGGTGCCGCCCAGCTGGCGTGCCTCATCGAGCTGCTTGCGCAGGCTGTTCATCTCTCGTCTCAGGTCGCTCACGTTGCCCCTCAGTTCGTAGAGAATCTTGTAGAGCAGTTCGCGCTCGCTGGCGTAGCTGTGGTCGCCGTTGCCGTCCTTCTGTATGGTGGCGAGCTGTGTAGACTCCTCATCTCTCGGAATGAACTGGGTGATGGTTTGTGCATCGATTACTCTTTCGCGGCTCAGCACCGACATCTGTTCGGTGATGTTCTTGAGCTGTCTCACATTTCCCGGCCACTTGTATTTCAGCATAATCTGCTTTGCCTCATCCGAGAGAGAAATCTTAGGCAGACGGTATTTTTCGGCCATCTGCATGGCGAAGAGGCGGAAGAGCAGGAGAATGTCGTCGCCACGCTCTCTCAATGCAGGCATCTGTATCGGAATGGTGTTGAGACGGTAGTAGAGGTCTTCGCGGAATCGTCCTTCGCTCACAGCCTTGCGCATGTTTACGTTGGTGGCTGCCACGATGCGTACATCCGTTTTCCTTATCTCTGTACCGCCCACGCGGATATATTCTCCCGTTTCAAGCACGCGCAGCAGTCTTGCCTGCGTCTGTATTGGGAGTTCGCCTACCTCGTCGAGGAAGATGGTGCCCTTGTTGGCAATGCCGAAGTAACCTTCGCTTTCACCTATGGCTCCGGTGAAGGATCCCTTCTCGTGTCCGAAGAGTTCGCTGTCGATGGTTCCCTCCGGAATGCTTCCACAGTTGATGGCGAAATATTTCTCTCTGCGTCGTGGCGAATTGTCGTGAATCACCCTTGGAATGATTTCCTTACCCACACCACTTTCGCCGATGATGAGCACGGAAAGATCGGTCGGCGCTACCTGGAGAGCAACGTCGAGCGCATGGTTCAATCCGTCGCTGTTACCGACGATATTGTAGCGTTGTTTTATCTTTTGTAGTTCGGAAGTATCCATTTAGCTGCCAAAATTACTCATTTTTTCTGAATTATCTGCATTTTTTTTTAATTTTAACGTTCGGGAGGTCTGATTACAGGGCAGATTTGCCTTTTTTGCGTCATCTGCCCTCCCGAATCTTTCTTTATTCCGCTTTTTCTCGGGAATAGGGAATCTTTCTCTTATCCCTTTTTCTTAGGGATGGAGAATCTTACCTTCTCGCTCTCGTCACGTTTCTCGTGGTAGAGTTTAGGCAGTGGATTCTCGTAGGCCTCATCATAGTCTTCGCGGTTGCAGAAGGCATCCAGCGCCAAGTAGATGGCGTGGCGGAAGGAGATTGCATCGGCTTCGTTGCAGCCCGTGATGCTGTAGCTAGGAGTGGTGTTGGCGGCGGTGTGCACGAGTGGCAGACCGGCAGTAAAGAGTACGCCATCCTCGGTGTAGAGAGAATGGAACGGGGTAGTAGCCTGATCATGATACATGGCCATGATGCCGTCGAACTCTACGAAATGGCCGTTGCCGAAGAACTCGTCAGCAGGGTAAGGACCAAAAGCTTGTATTTTCTGCTCGGTAAGCTGGTCAATGGCTGGGATGATGATGCTGGCTTCCTCTGGTCCGCAGCTCTCCTCACCGTTGTTGCTAGGATTCAGGGCGAGCACGGCGATGCGCGGGTTGGTAATCATGAAGTCTCGCTTCAGTGATGTGTGCATCTGCTTCACCTTCTCGATGATGAGCTCCTGGGTGATAGCTGCCGGCACGTCCTTGAGCGGAGTCTTTCCGGTTACGGATGCGATGCGAAGGTCGCCGCCGCAGAGGATGGAAAGGCCCTTGGCACCTTCGCCCAGGCAAGTTTCAATGTATTCCTTGTGGCCCTTGAACTGGAAGCCCTCAAATTGTGCGTTCTGGTTGTTTACCGGTGCGGTAACGAGCACGTCGAAGAGCTCGTCGCGGTAGTCGGTCATGGCTCGGTCAAGTGCCTTGATGGCTGCCGTACCCGATTCCTGAGTAGGCATGCCCATGTCAACCTTTACCTCCTCGTCTACGGCTGGCAGGAGGTTGATTCTTCCGTCTTCAGCATCTTCTGCTTTCTGGATGATGGAGAACTGGGCAGGCAGATTCATCGCCTTGCGGTAATAAGCTGCCACTTTAGGCGAACCGTAGATGATAGGGGTACAATACTCCAACATCTCTGGCTCACTGAATGCCTTAAAAATGAGTTCGTATCCGATACCGTTGGTATCTCCGTGAGTGATGGCCACTCTAATCTTTTTGCTGTCCATTTATCGTTTTATTTTATAGTAGAAATCGCAGCTTCTAGCTGCTTGATTAATATTTTCTTTTTCATTTCGGGCGCATAGACGAAGCCGATGATGATGATTTCATCCCCCGTTTTTCTCAGGCGGATGCGCCTCATCACGTAGGGGCCTCCCATGGCATCGCCCTTCATCTCCCAGAGTCCTTTTTCAGAAAGGACCGGGATTATCATGTACATGCTGTCGGTTTCGCCGGGCATGTTTGTGCGGAGCATGCTGTCAATCTGCTGTTTCTCTTGAGCAGGAAAAGCATCAGAATTGGCTTTCCCTCTTCGTTCTTCCCTCTTCACTTTCATGAGGATGAGGTTCTTCATGCCCGAACTGGCGTTGTTTGAAATCCAGATGAAGTTCCCGGCCTTCTTGCTTGCCTGCATTTCGGCAGGGATGTTCATGCTGATGCCGAAGTTCTTCTTTACCAGCTGCTGCATCTCGCGGTTCTGCTTGCTCGGGTTGGTGGAGATGATGGAGGCGAGGTGCTCCAGTTCAGTCTCATCTACGAGCTGGCGCAGTTTCTCGGGGTTGAGTTTCTCTCTGAGTTGCTGCAGCGAGCGGGCAGAGATGCGGATGACGGTCTGCGGTGAAGCATTCTTGTTGCGGCTCAGCCTGACTGAGAATTCCGCTGCCGGGATGTTCACCACGATGCGGGTTCTTACGAGCAGGTAGCTGCCGTGGATCTTGCCCTTCTTAACCTGGATGAGCCGGCAGAGCGGTTCGGGTTGGGGCAGGGCAGGCACCTCTTCCGTCAGTATCTTCGTAACGATGCTGTCGGTATCTCCCTCGAGCACCACCTCGTAAGGCTGTCCTGTGCTCTTGGGCAGTTTTCTGTTTCTTCCTCCTCCCGGGCTGCAACTTGCCAGAAAAAGGAATAAAAGACAGCCGGCAAGTAGGATCTTTAAAGATTCTCTAACCATTTCTCCCCCACCTTTCCTTACTTATTCATCTTCTCTTCATCCTCGTGCTCACGGATTTCTCCGATTTTCTTCGAGGTGCTGAGCAGGCCGCAGGCGGCGTAGATGTCCTGACCGCGGCTGGCACGGATGGTGGTGAAGACACCATGCTGGGTGAGGTAATCACGGAACTGCTCCATCTTCTCATCATCCACACCTTGCAGAGGAATGTCTGGAATCTGATGAAAACGGATCAGGTTGAAGCGGCAGTCAAGTCCCTTCACCAGTTTGATGATGGCCTTGGCATGCTGCATACTGTCGTTTACGCCCTTAAAGACGATGTACTCGAAACTCAGGCGGCGCTGATGAGAGAAATCATAATTCCTCAGCAGTTCTACCACCTGCTCAATGCCCATACCCCTTTCGGCAGGCATCAGTTCGGCGCGCTCAGAAGGGATAGGGTCGTGCATGCTGATGGCCACATGGCAGTCGCTCTCTTCGAGGAACCGCTTCAGCTTGTTCTTCACACCCACCGAACTTACCGTGATTCGTTTCGGGCTCCATGCCCAGCCGTAGTCGGCGGTGAGAATCTCTGTGGCGCGCAGCACATTGTCGAGATTATCCATCGGCTCGCCCTGACCCATGAACACGATGTTGGTAAGCTTGTCTACCTCAGGCAGCGAGTAAATCTGGTTCAGAATGTCGCCGGCAGGCAAACTCCCCTCAAACCCCTGCTTGCCGGTCTGGCAGAACAGGCAGTTCATCTTGCATCCCACCTGCGAAGAAACGCACAGCGTGGCGCGGTCCTTGTCGGGTATGTAAACCGTCTCGACAAATTTGCCGCTTCGGGTAGGGAAGAGGTACTTGATGGTACCATCCACCGAATGTTGTGCATCGGAATATCCGAAGCATCCTATTTCGTATTCGGCAGCGAGTTTGGCACGGTTGGCCTTCGAGATATTGGTCATCTCATCAATGCTCTTCACATGCTGCTCATAGAGCCACTTCGCCATCTGTCCACCGGTGAAGGCGGGCATGCCTAAGTCCTTTGCCACCTGCTTCAATTCGCCAAGTGTAAGGCCCAAAAGATATTTTTTTTCATTATTCATACTGCAAAGATAGTGTTTTTTGGCGAAAAATTAGTATCTTTGCCACATATTTTAATATAATAAGATAAAATAAAGATAAAAAACACAGATTTAGCCCCCCGAAAAGGGCTGAAGTGAACAAAAATAACGTAAGAAAATGAGAGAAAAAATAGACCTTTTCTTGCCTTGCGAATACATCGGCGATGCGCAGAATGCCTTGTCGGTGCTTCATGAGTACAAGACTGTACAGCATATCCACTTTCTGGTGAGTGCTGATTTTGCCGCTCATCATCAGGTGCCAGAAGGATGCACGTTTGTCATCACCGACCGCCTGGAAAGCAGTAACACCATTGCCAGCATCGCTGAAAATACAGATGCCGACTACGTGATGATCTGTACCCGCCACACCACCATTGGATGGGGAAACAACACGCTGGAGCGATTCCTCAGAGTGGCAGATGATACGGATGCCGTCATGGTTTACGCCGACCACTACAAGATGGTGGAAGGCAAAATGGAGAAACATCCGGTAATTGACTACCAGTCAGGTTCTTTGCGAGATGACTTCGACTTTGGAAGCCTCTGGTGCATCAAGGCACAGGCGCTGGCCGACTACATCGCCCAACCCGACCGCGAAGAGTATCAGTTTACCGCCCTCTACGACCTCCGTCTCTATCTGAGCCGCGTGGGCGAAATCTTCCATCTCAACGAATTCCTCTATTCAGAAGCCGAACTCGACACCCGTAAGAGCGGCGAGAAGCAGTTTGACTATGTGAACCCGCGCAACCGCGAGGTGCAGATAGAGATGGAAAAGGCATGCACCCAGCACCTGGGCAAGGTGGGCGCCCTGATAGATACCACCTTCTACCGCCAGCCCGACTTCGGTGAGCAGGAATTTGAATACGAGGCATCTGTCATCATCCCCGTCTTCAACCGCGAAAAGACGGTGGCTGATGCCGTGAAGAGTGCGCTGGGACAGAAGGCTAACTTCAAGTTTAACGTCATCGTGGTAAACAACCATTCTACCGACCGCACCGGCGAAATACTGGATGAACTTAAAGCCGACAACCTGATACAGATTGTGCCGGAGAGAACCGACCTGGGAATAGGCGGATGCTGGAACGAAGCCATCAACAGCAGTTTCTGCGGAAAGTTTGCCGTCCAGCTAGACAGCGACGACCTCTATTCTTCGCCAAAAACACTCCAGAAGATAGTAGATGCCTTCTACAAACAGAAGGCAGCCATGATTATCGGCTCGTACCGCATGTGCGACTTCGACCTCAACACCCTGCCACCGGGACTGATAGACCACAAGGAGTGGACCGATGAAAACGGATGCAACAATGCGCTGCGTATCAACGGATTGGGTGCTCCGCGCGCCTTTTTCACACCGCTGGTCAGACAGATCCAGTTTCCTAACACCTCGTATGGTGAGGATTATGCGCTCGGCTTGGCATTTTCGCGCCGTTACCGCATCGGCAGAATCTACGACGAACTCTACCTCTGCCGCCGCTGGGGAGGTAACAGCGATGCAGCCCTCAGCGTAGAGAAGGTGAACGCCAACAACCTGTATAAGGACCGCCTGCGCACCATGGAACTGAAGGCACGCCAGCACATGCTGCAGGGCAAGGCCGACATCATGGAAGATAGCAGCATCTCGCGCTTCTTCAATCGCCAGCTGGAGGTATGGGCAGATGCGCGCCACCGCTTCCGCGACCTCAAGCACGTAGAAACCCGCCAGCTCTCCGACCAGCTGAAACTGCAGTGGAACCCAGCCCGCATCGTAAGTACGGGCGCCAAGATAGATAAGAAAACCCTGGGCGAGCGCCCTTGCTTCCTTTGCGACAAGAACCGTCCTAAGGAACAGATGTCGAAGCAGATAGACGAGAAATTCCATCTCCTGGTGAATCCGTTCCCGATTCTGCCTGTCCACTTCACCATTCCGGCACGCAAGCACCAGCCTCAGCTCATCTACAAGAACTACGGCGAGATGCACCGCTTCATCAGTCTGCACAGCGACCTGATGGTGTTCTACAATGGTCCGAAGTGTGGTGCTTCGGCTCCAGATCATCTTCATTTCCAGGCAGGAACCAACGGCATCCTTCCTCTTCAGACCAACTGGCAGCGTCTCTCCCGCAACTTGACCGACATCATCTCTCTCAATGATGAGGAGAAAATCTCAGTGGTTCGCGACTTCATCGTTCCCGCCTTCGTCATCATTTCGAAGAGTGCTGAGAGCGATGAGGCCCTCTTCCGCCGTCTCTACAAGGCAATGCCTCAGCGTGGCGACGAAACCGAACCGATGATGAACATCATCTCCTGGCGCAAGGGCGAGGAATTCATCAGCGTGGTCATTCCGAGAGAAAAGCACCGTCCGGAAGCCTATTTTGCCGAAGGTGACGCCCAGTTTGTGGTTTCGCCGGGAGCACTGGATATGAGCGGACTCATCATCACCCCTCGTGAGGAAGATTTCCGAAAGCTGACCGAGGAGAAAGCCCTCTCGCTGCTGCAGGAATGTGGCGTTTCGGAAGAAAAGATGAATGCCATCATCGCTAAACTGAAGGCATCTAAGGATGCCGAGGATGCAGCCGAAGCCTCTTCCACCTTATATAATAAAGGTAAGCAGCCCGACGTAACGGTGGGCATCGTGAGTGCGCAGAAGATTCATTTCTCGCTCAACAAACCTTATCTTGCCAAGGGCGAAAAGGTGCTGGGCGAACAGGTGGTAGAATTCTCAGAGGGCGGTGTGCTCTGGAACGGCAACCAGTACAGCCAGCTCACCTTCCATCCGCAGAGTGCCGATGCCTCGTTTTCGCTGAGCGACGTAACCATCGGTGTCAACTTCCACTGGGAGCGCAAGGAAACCCAAACCTTCCTGGGCACGCTCCGCTTTGTGGTAGAATCGGATAAGATTGTGGCAATCAATGAGTTGCCTGTAGAGAAATATCTGGAGAGCGTCATCAGCAGTGAGATGAGTGCCACTTCGAGTCTCGAACTCCTGAAGGCGCACGCCGTCATCTCCCGTTCATGGCTCCTGGCACAGATGAAGAAGCGCCGAGAGGTGGCTGAGAGCGGCAACAACTTCTTCTCCTTCACCAAGAAGGAAGATACGCTCATCCGCTGGTACGACCGCGAAGACCACACCCTCTTTGATGTATGTGCCGACGACCACTGCCAGCGCTACCAGGGTATCACCAAGGAAACATCGCCCCATGTTGCTGAAGCCATCCGCCAGACCAAGGGACAGATTCTGATGGACGGCGAAGAAATCTGCG
>CAVBFV010000099.1:0-9826 GCA_963594575.1 Lachnospiraceae bacterium
AAGTAGGCTTTGCCGTTCCTGGCTATTTCTCGTCATGTTTCAAGAAGCAGTTTGGAGTTCTTCCTACCGATTTTAGAAATGAACAGGCATCTAAAAAGAAATAGTTTTCTAACTCCTTTAAAATAAGTATTTTAAAATCGTGGCGTAAGATTCGAAAATCGTTTCATGTAACATAATTACTGTTGCAGGAACGATTTTTTTTATTTATGTTACCATTCTTTGCCTAATTTTGCGGCAGAAATTAAAATAAAACAATTTTGAAACTTAAAACGTTAGAAATAGTATGAACAATCTTTCAAAATTACTGATGAGCTCTGCGCTCTGTACTGTTTGCACCATAACTAGTGCACAACAGGTAAATGTAAATGGCATTGTGAAAGATGCTGCCGGTGAGACAGTCATTGGTGCATCTGTCATGGTGAAGGGTACTAAGACTGGTACTGTTACCGACTTTGATGGTAACTTCCATGTAGAATGTGCTCCTGGTTCCACACTTGTTATATCTTATATTGGATATAAGACGCAAGAAGTAAAGGCTTCAGACAATATGGTGGTAACACTTCAGGAAGATGCCAACGACTTGCAGGAAGTGGTTGTAACAGGTTATACCACTCAGCGAAAGGCCGATTTGACCGGTGCGGTATCCGTTATGAATATGAAGGAACCTGTCAGTGCTTCTGATCCTAACATGCTCAACTCTATGCAGGGTAAGCTTGCTGGTGTACAGATTGTAACTGATGCTGCTCCAGGTGGTGGCGGTTCTTCTATCGTAGTGCGTGGTATGAGTTCTATCAATGGTGGTAGCCCTCTTTTAATTGTAGATGGTATTGCTACCTCTGAGAACATGAACTCTATCAACCCTGCCGACATCGAAAGTATCCAGGTCCTGAAGGATGCTTCTTCTGCATCAATCTATGGTTCTCGTGCTGCCAATGGTGTTATCATTATCACTACCAAGCAGGGTAAGGGCGAAAAGTTAACAGTGAATGTTAACTATGCTGCCAGTTTGCAGACAGTGGGCAAGACTTACAATATGCTGAATTCTACAGAATGGGGCCAGGCTTATTGGACTGCCGCAAAGAATTCGAACATCGCTCCTTCTCATCCTTATTATGGTAGTGGTGATACTCCTCAGCCTATCGCAGGCTTGGCTAATACAGATTGGCAGGATCAGGTGTATCGTTCCGCATGGACTCACAATCTATCTGCCAGTGTATCTAATAGCTCTAAGAAGGGTAGTGTGATGTTCTCTGCCAACTATATCAATCAGAATGGTTTGATAGACTATACTTTCTATCGTCGTTATTCAGCCCGTTTGAACTCCAATTACACTCTCTCTGATTATGTAAAGGTAGGTGAGAACCTGATGGTAGCTAAGTTCCAGAATCATGGTGCTTCTACAGGCGATGAGCGTGGTATTCCTTTCTTGGCAATGCGCCAGCACCCAGGACTTACCGTTCGTAATGCCGATGGTAGCTTCACTAACCCTATGACGGAGTTGAAATCTGATTATGCTAACCCTGTTCAGCAGCTTTATAATGGTCGCGATGATTCCAACGACAGCTGGCGTATTTTCGGTAATGCCTATCTGGAGTTGACTCCAATCAAAGGCTTGTCTTTGAAGACCAATGTTGGTATCGATCACTCACAGTATTTCAACAAGGTACTTACCCGCAAGACTCTTGCAGCTGATGTCAATGCCTTGAGCCGTGCTTATGGTCAGGGTGATACTTATACATGGACCAATACTGGTAACTATGTCTTCGATATCTGCAAGGAGCACCATTTCAATGTGTTGGTAGGTTCTGAGGCTATCAAATATACCTTCGAGGATATCAGCGCCTGGAGAAATCATTATGCTTTCGAGGATGATGACTATATGCAGATTGGTACGGGTGAAGGCACCCAGACCAATGGTGGTGGCAAGTCGCAGTGGGCTTTGTTCTCTTTGTTTGGTAAGTTGGATTACAATTATGTCGACCGTTACCTCTTCTCTGCTACCTTGCGTCGTGATGCAACCTCTCGCTTGTATAACAAGAAAAACTCTGGTGTGTTCCCAGCTTTCTCTGGTGCATGGCGCGTTTCTCAGGAGAAGTTCTATCCAAAGAACAATATCGTTAATGATGCCAAGGTGCGTGTAGCTTGGGGGCAGAATGGTAACTCTCAGGTAGTTAGCAATTATGCTGCTTATTCTACTTACATCTTCGACAATGGAAATGGTGCCTATGATTTGGAGGGAACAAACAACAGTTACGTCAGTGGTATCAAGTTGTCGGCAACAGGTAACAAGGATTTGAAGTGGGAGACTACAACCCAGACCAACATCGGTTTCGACCTCTATATGTTCAATAGCAGCTTGAGTGCATCTTTTGACTACTTCTGGAAGAAAACCAAGGATATGTTGACCGTTCCTCCAACACTTTCTGTAGCTGGTGAGAATGCTGGCAAGTGGATGAACACGGGTGATATGAAGAATACCGGATGGGAGTTGACACTCGGTTATAACAGTCCTCAGTATGGCGACTGGTCTTGGAATGGTAACTTCAACATCTCTCATTATAAGAATGAGGTAGTGAAACTTAACGATTTTGTGAATACCATCGGTGGTGATGTCCGCTTGATGCAAGGTCAGCCAATGGGTGTTTACTATGGTTATGTTTGCGACGGTATCTTCCAGAACGAGGAGCAGGTGGCTAACCATTCAGCCCAGCAAGGCAAGGGCGTTGGCCGTTTGATCTATCGTGATTTGGATGGCGATAATGTTATCACAGACAAGGACCAGTGCGTAATCGGTGATCCTAATCCAGACCTTAGCTTGGGTCTCAACCTGAGCGTAACCTGGAAGCGCCTCACCCTGAGCACCTTCCTTACAGGTGAATTTGGATTTGATATCTATAATACAACCAAGCGTCAGCTTACACTCATGAGTTATGGCGGTACTAGTACAAACCGTAGCAAGGATGTGTTGAACGCATGGTCACCAACCAATACAAGTGCTTCTATCCCAGCCTTGTCACTCGATGACAACAACAATGAGGCTCGCATGTCAACCTATTATGTTGAGGATGGTTCTTACTTGAAGATGAAGTTCATCAAGTTGCAGTATGAGTTGCCTAGCCATTGGCTCAAGTGCATCGGTGCTTCTGCTCTCAGTGTGTATGGTCAGATGGAGAATGTATTCACCATTACTGACTATTCAGGTCTCGACCCAGAACTCCCAATGGGCGCTTATGGCGCACGTTTGGATAATGGTCCTTACCCACGCTCTCGTACCTTTACCGTAGGTGTTAATTTGCAATTCTAAGTGTTACACATTAATTATATTATAGATATGAAATTCTCAGTTAATATTAAATATATGGCAGTAGCTGCTGCTCTTATGGGGTCTTCTATCACATTCCAGTCTTGTAACGACTTCTTAGACCTCAAGCCACAGGGTGCTTTTACCGAGGCACAGTTGGATGATAGTTCTGTTGAGGGATTGATGTCTGCAGCATACGCAGGCTTGGAGGCTCACTTCTTCGGAAACAACGAGTCTTTCGCCGGTCCTATCACAAACTGGGTGTTTGATGTTCGCTCTGACGATGCTCTCAAGGGTGGTGGTGGAATCTCTATGGAGCAGAATATCCACCAGTTGGAGATTTCAAATATCACCAGCGATAATGCCACAGCGCTCTTCAAGTGGAGAAACGATTTCTATGCAATCTCTCGTGTTCACAAGGCGATGAATGCGATTGATATGGCTGATAATGTGAACAACAAGGAGGCTTTGCTCGGCGAGTTGAAGACGCTTCGTGCTTACTTCTACTTCGACCTGATGCGCATCTTCGACCGCATTCCTTACTTCACAGAGAATGAGGATCCTAACGGTAAGCGCATTGATGAATATACTCGTGATCAGATTTTCGGCTTTATCAAGCAGGATCTGGAGTCTGCTTACAACGTGTTGCCTGAGTCTCAGAGCCAGGTAGGTAGATTCAACAAGTATGTTGCTGCCGCTATCTTGGCTAAGGTTAATGCCTTTGTTGGCAATTATTCTGAGGTGGAGAAGTGGAGTGATATTGTTATCAAGAGCAACAAGTATTCGCTCTACAACAATTATGGCGATATGTCTAAGATTGCATTCAACAACAAGAATGAGTCTGTGATGGCTATTCAGTTCTCTACTGGTAACAACAATATGCATATCAACTGGAGCAATCTTCTTAACACTACCATGTCTGAGGGCAATCTCTTTGGTAATGGTGATGATTTCTTCCTCGGCAGCCAGAACTTGGTTGATGCATTCGCTACAGACGAGAATGGTCTTCCTTATCTGGATGGTTCTGAGCATTACGTAAAGACCTCTGTAGATGGTGCTAATGATTATCAGGGCAATGTAGATCCACGTCTCGACTTCACTGTAGGTCGTTTGGGTATGCCTTTCCGTGGTCATACTTACAATATGAACTGGTGTCGTGCTTACGAAATCTATGGTGAGTATTCTGATAAGAAGTGCATGATCGATCCTAGCTCACCTGATATGGTACAGGGATTCCCTTGGGGTGCTTCTGGCTTGAACTTCTGCCTGATTCGTTATGCAGATATCGTTCTCTTGAAGGCTGAGGCTCTCATTGAGCAGAACAAGGATTTGGCTGAGGTTCGCAATCTGATCAACTCTGTTCGCCAGAAGGCACAGCGTAGTGTAGATGCAGACTATAGCCCAGTGGATCTCGACCCAACAAAGGCTAATTACGAGGTAGGACTTTATCCGGATGACAGCAAGTGGACTCAGGACTATGCCCGCAAGGCTGTCCGCATGGAACGCCGTTTGGAACTTGCCCTGGAGGGTAACCGCTGGTTCGACCTTGTAAGATGGGGCAATGTGGTTGATACAGTCAATAAGTACATGCAGTCTGAAAAGAGATATCACTCTTATTATGAGGGTGCATCTATCTCAAAGGATGAAATCTTCTTGCCAACTCCTTATGATGAGGTGAACAATTCTAATGGACTTTACAAGTAATCGGGTACGAATTTTTAAAGAATAGACAATTATGAAAAAGTATATATATAGTTTCATAGTAGCTTGCATGGCTCTCTTTGCCATTACATCCTGCTCTGATGTAGATATTCCTGAGGGTGTCAAGGCTCCAAAGGCAGAGAATCTGACCTCGCAGGTAGATGGTAGAACCGTGACATTGAACTGGACTTTGCCAACAGATGAAAACAAGTCGGGTGTGGATATTTATCGCAACAATGCTCTCCTGGAGAGTTTGGGATTGGTCAACTCTGCGGTGTTGGAGTTGCAGCCAGGTAAATCTACACTTCTCTATACAGTGAAGATGAAGTATAACGATGGTCGTGTTTCTGATGGCGTTTCAACAAGTGTTACCATCGATGCCGAGCCTTCTAAGGTTGCCATCCTGCTTCCTTCAGATGATGCATCTACTCTTGATGATGATGAGAGCGCAGCCTTGACTTGGTTTAAGAATACCTATGGAGATAAGGGTGCAGTACTCACACCTTCTGATATCAAGGCAATGAATAAGATTGATCGTGCTCAGTATAGTATGATCTGGATTCAGATAGACCGTGTAGGCTTAGAACTCGGCTGGCAGAAGTTGCCTGCAGACATCGTTGATAACGCTGTCATTGCTAAGTTGAAGGCTTTCGTCCAGTCAGGTGGTAACCTGTTCCTCACCAAGCATGCCACTCAGCTTTCTGCTGCCATCGGTCGTATTGACAACTCGTTGGCTCCTGGTCTCTTCAGCTCTGGCGAAGGTGGTGTCGGTACTGATATTTGGACTACCAATGCCGTAATCGGCAGCAATCAGGATCCTAAGTACGATCATCGCTCACATGCAGCATTCGCAGGTTTAGACGTTCTTTCTGCTAATGATCCTGTTAACAATTACGACCATGAGTCTTATCCTTTGGAGGGTACTGGTCAGCGCGAAGACCATAACTGTATGTGGGATCTCAACGCCTACGACTTGCCATCTAAGGTTCCTGCAGGAAAGAATGTAGTAGATGCTTTCCAGCAGTTGACCAACTCTACAGTACTCGCTACCTGGGGGCATGTAACCGATTATTGCTGTGCTGGTATCGTAGAATTCAAGCCTACAGCAGAATTCAAGGGTACAGTTCTCTGTATCGGTTTGAGCTCATACGAGTTGAATCAGAATCAGGAAGGTGGCAACAAGTTCCAGGCAAACACAGAGCGTTTGACCAAGAACTGCATCGACTATCTTGCAGAATAAAAAAATAAATTAAATAGAAAAAGGAAGGCTGTCTTTGCGAAAACTAACAAGTATCATTCTTTGTTGTGTGCGCAAAGAGGGTCTTCCCTTTCTAAGTTTTAAATTCAATAACCAAACAAGTGAGACATGAAAAAACTCAATAAAGCACTTTTTCTTTCATTTGCCTTGATGGCTTGTGGCAATGCCAAAGCCCAGGTAGTGAAGTTCCCTATGGAGATGTCGGCTGATGCTACTACCATAGAATCAGTCAGCAATCAGAAGTTTCAGGCTCAGGGAGCCTTGGCTCCGGTTTCTGTGGCAGGTGCCCAGGGAAATGCGTGGCGACTGGATGGCTATTCTTCCTGTCTTCAGGCTAAGATAGACCCAACTCTTGTTGATGAGCAAAGTCAGATGACATTCTCTCTTTGGGTAGCACCAGAGTCTTATCCGGTGATAAGGCGGGATGAGGATGGCGAGTGGTTTACTACGATGGTCGGAAACCTAAAGGCTTCCGACTTGAATGTGGTGGAGAGTGGTGATAAAGGATTTGCTTTCCGTCTGGGTTCCCGTGGCACCTACATGTTCATCTGTCATGTAAAGGGCTGGAAAGTGATACTCAAAGCCAGTGACAAGTTGGCGCGTTACAAGTGGAATCATCTGGTGGTAACCGTTGATGCCGAAAACAAGCAGGTGGTAATGTACAACAATGGTGTACAGGTGGCTACAGCCAAGTGTCAGAAAGGTGGCATGAATGGTGGTGCAGCAGATTTCATGATTGGAAAGTCTTTCCAGGATGATAAGGTGGACGGTCTTTTCTGCCTGAATACTTATAATGGCTTGATTGATGATTTTGAAATCTTCAAGGGTATCAACAGCGAAGTGATTAATGAGAAGGCTCAGAACGCCCCTGTCTTGAGTTATTCTCCGGAACGTTATGCTTCTGATATCCTGCGTCCGGCTTTCCATGGTATGCCTTCGGGAGCATGGACCAACGAAACGCATGGAGCTGTTTTCTATAACGGGAAATATCATGTGTTCTTCCAGAAGAATCCTAACGGACCTTATATGACCCGCTTGAACTGGGGACATATCGTAAGCGATAATCTCTATAAATGGGAGGAACTTCCTGTAGCTATCAGTCCTGAAGAGTGGTACGACAAGAAAGGCTGCTGGTCTGGTTGTGTCTTTACAGATGATGAACTGACGGGTGGCAAGCCAAATATCTTCTATACTGGTGTGGATTATGTAAAGGCTATGTTCTCACAGGCTAAGCCAAAGGATGAAGACCTGTTAGGTTGGCAGAAGTTTGAGAACAATCCGATAGTGGATGGTCGTCCTGGTGGATTGAGCGATGACTTCCGCGATTGTTTCCTTTTCCGTGATGGCGATAAGCTCTACATGATTGCCGGTACCTCAAAAGATGGTATAGGTGCCACAACCTTACATCGTTACGATAAGCTTACTGGTAAGTGGAGCAACGATGGCAGCATCTTCTTCCGAGGAACCAGCAAGGCACAGGATGGAACGTTCTGGGAGATGCCTTCCGTTACCAAGTTTGGCAACAAATGGGTGGTTATGGTTACTCCGCTAAACACAAAGCAGGGTGTTCATACCTTGTATTGGACGGGAAATATCAACAACGATGGTACCTTCGCTCCTGATAGTGAAGCTCCCAAGACCTTGGAACTTCCGGGTTTCTCAAAGGATGGCTATGGCTTCCTGTCGCCAACCATTTTCCAGAAAGATGGCAAAACCCTGATGTTGGGTATCGTGCCTGATAAGTTGCCTGGTGCAGACAATTATCGCCTGGGATATGCTCACACTTATGGTTTGCCACGTGAAATCAGCATCGATGCCCAGGGCAATTTGGTTCAGAAACCGTTCGAGGGTCTGAAGGCTATGCGTTCAGAGGTATCTTATGTTCAGAACAACCTTACCTTGCATGGCGAGCAGAATCTTTCGCCTGTAGAAGGAAGAAGTATGGAACTGAACGCTACCTTTGTTGCTGGCAGCAGCGATTTCGGCTTTACCTTCTTTGGCGATGGCAACAAGCAGGTTCGTCTTACTTACTCTCCTGTAAGTGGAGTAGTGAAGTTGGATGCCAGCGGTATCAACCGTATCGTGCAGGATGATGTCTTTAAGGGAATCTATCAGTCAACATTGGCAAAACCTGTTGCGGCTGGCGAGGAAGTAAAGCTTACAGCTTATGTGGATCATTCCATTGTTGATATCTTTGTGAATGATACCTATGCAGCATCAGTAAGAATCTTCCCTAAGGATGTGAATGCAGTCAAGGCTACGGTTTTCAGCGAGGGTACAACGTTCGTTAAGTCTTTGCAGGCTTATAAGCTCGATGCCAACAAGGTATCTTCGGGCATTCAGCATGTCCAGAACTCTTCTTCTTCTGCACAGTTTCATGTTGCAGATGGCAGATTGAATTATCAGTTTGCTGAGGAAGGCTATACCTTGAAGGTTTTTGATGTTGCCGGCAGACTTCTGAAGTCTCTCTCTGCTCTGGGAAAGTCTGGTTCCATAGCTCAAATAGGCAGCGGGATATTCATCGTGAAGGTCTTGGATGTCCATAAAACTTTGGTTTATTCCACGAAGATAGCTTTGGAATCATAGTTTTTTCATCAATAATGAGAAAAAAAGTTCATTGCTAATTAAATAATGTTTCCTTGTTACATATTTCTTATGCAATGAACGATTAGTTGAATCCGTTTTTCAGCAAAACCAGTAATTTTGCAGCAGAAAACGAGAAGAGGTTTTTCTTGAATCGTTTAGTCATGCAAATAAAAACAGTTTAATTCATTGATAGTTGATTGGTTTAGTTGATATAATTAAGATTTTAGTATTTGTTGAGGAAAGGTTTAGTTTTAAGGTTAGTTAGATTTTTAGGTTACAGTAGGAATTAGTTGCTTGACGGGTAAGAGGATTGTTTTTCAGGATACATATAAAAAAGTAAATAGTTACTGGAGGCATCATATATAAGACTGTTGCTGAAGGCACCCTATATAAAATGAAGTAGAATAAACAATAACATAATAAACAATCTTAGGATATGAAAAAGATATTTATTTCAGCGCTTGTCGCTCTTTGCGGTTTCACCGCCAGTTATGCCCAGCAGGCTTCCTTCTTGAGCAATAACCACTGTCTCTATCGCATCAGCCAGGAGAGTCAGAACCAGAAGTGTCTCTTGCTCCCTGTGCAGGAAAATGCAGAGATAGCTAATATTAAGGTGATTGCCAACAACAAACAGGTGAAAGCCCTCAATGTGAAGTTGGCTAAAGACCACGTAGATTATTTCGTACCTCTCTATATGGATGAGTTTGCTGGCTTGAAAGGCCTGGCTCTCGATATCCATGTCAATGGCGATTATAGCAAGGAAGGACTGAATGCCCTCACTTGCTGGAAGGAGATGAAGTTCTCTGATGCTTTCGATATGAAGAATCGCGAGCAGTATCGTTCGGATTTCCATCACACTCCTGCTTACGGATGGATGAACGATCCTAATGGTATGTTCTATAAGGATGGCGTATGGAATCTCTATTTCCAGTATAATCCTTACGGATCACAGTGGGAGAATATGACCTGGGGACATTCTA
>CAVBFV010000100.1:0-9734 GCA_963594575.1 Lachnospiraceae bacterium
ATAAGACTACTGGCAAGATGCAGCTCTGCTTCCTCACCAACAACGATATTACCGGTGGTAACTCTGGTAGCCCTATGTTCAACGGCAAGGGTGAGTTGATTGGTCTTGCCTTCGATGGCAACTGGGACAGCCTCAGCTCTGACATCAACTTCGACAAGCGCCTGGCTCGCTGCATCGGTGTGGATATTCGCTACGTGCTCTACCTGATGGATAAGTGGGGACACGCAGACCGCCTCTTGAAGGAGATCAATGCGAAGTAAATCCTATCTCTGAATCAACAGAGATGATATAAAGGTTTATCCTGGGATAAAGATTAGTCTCAGGATAATATAAAAAGAGCGGAAAATCAGCTGTTAACTGTTAACCTGTTAACTCCCGGCTTTCCGCTCTTGATTTTTCTTATAGGTTCGCAACTAATATTGCGAGATATTATTCAATTCCTTCATCGTAATCTTTCTAGGCTCTTCTGCGAGTTTCTTCTTCAATTCATCCACCGTTATTTCTGCAGATGGATTGAAATCGGCAGAGCGCATGTAATCAATTACACTCTGATAGAAAGCCTTGCCTTCCGGATATTTGGCAGCCTTCTCCAAATCGCTCATGCAGACGAGGAGCTTTCCGGCTCCCACCTTCCATTCCATCACCAAACCCAACTTATGATTCCGCTCGATATTATCTATCACCTGAACAATCGGGCGATAATCCTTGGCGAAGTTGTCAAGCACCAGCGGATGCGATTCCTTGATAACCGGGAACCATTGCCAGTTGGTGTGCATTTCCGTAGGGAATCCCTTGAATATCGGATGTTCCGGATTCGTCAGAATGCCCAGGGTTCCTGGAGAAACTTTCTTCTTGTTGTTCTCGCAGATGGTCTTGAACATGCGATAGTTCCAGTAATCGGTCTGGAAGAGTCCGCCAACAGTATAAGGAGTAGCATTATCTGCCTGCGAAAGCGTATCATCGGCAGCCACAAAATGGCTGGAAGCCGTAGGCATCCAAAGCACCTTTCCGCCATGTTCCAAGACTTTCACCACTTCATCATTCAAATCCTTGGCTATGATAACGCCCTTCTTTTCCATCGCCTTCTTCGGATAAACCCAAAGTTCGTAGGAGTTTCTCGCCTCTGTTCCTTCAATGTTTAATGTAAGAAGCAGCTTGGTAGGTTTCTGCACGTGAAAAACACCATTCAGTTCACCCACATCCACCAAACCTTCATCGTATGAAAAGATGTTCAATACTCCCTCATCCTCAGCCATCAAGTCGCCCACATTCTTTCTCACTTCACCATCCTTGGTGCTGTAAGTTCCATCATCCATACAGAACAATCCGTTCTCGGCAGCCAGATGCCACTTCAGTTTCTTGCCCTTCAGCGAAGAACCACCATAATTGGCTACCTTTACCTTAGCCTGAATCTTCTCGCCATCCTCGAAGCAGAACTTCTTCATTTCCAGCAGAGGAACCACAGGCGAGCACCACTGGCGCCATTCCTCAGGCGTAGTGATTCCCTTGCTCTCCATAAACGCATCCAGGATGCCTACGAAAGCACTTCCCTGACCGGGATAATCCTGAATATCGAGCAATTGGAAGCCCGCCATATTCCGGGTTCTCAAATCCATTTCTATATCGGCTTTATAGAGTTTCACGCTCCATAAGCCCGAAGCCTTGTGGAAATCATCTGCCTGCGAAAGCATTCCGGCTGCAGCCAGGCGGCGACGGAAGACTTCGAAGTTATAAGGATGAAGCACTCCGGTGTATTTCTTCATTTCCCGATAATCAGGATAGGTCTGAAACTGGCCTGTTTCGTGAGAGATGATTGGGATTCCTGCCTTATCGCAAGCCTCATCAAAATTCATCGTAGAATTAGGATGGAAATGATTGATCATTCCTCCATCGTAGGCATCGGCAAACGAGAAGGAACCACGGGTATGGGTATTGTATTTGCCCCATTCCTCGCCTCCGATGCGGCAAGTGGTGAAGTAATCCATTCCTTCTTTTATTCCCTGATAACCGAGATAGTAATTGCTTCCGAAGGTATAGTATTTATCGGGCGCAATCTTGCGGAAATCATCCACAAACTCCTTCATCTTGTCGATGTCGCCCCAGAGTTCATTACCCAGCGCCATCATTCTGAAAGAAGGATGATGACCGTATTCTCTGAGGATGTTCTCGCCTTCCTGATGCAGGAACGCCATCAGCCTTTCATCCTTCTTGTCAAAAGAGCCCCAGAAAGGAAGTTCCGGCTGGAGATAGATTTCCAGACTGTCCGCTGCCACGAAAGCCGCCTCCGGTGGGCACCAGGAATGAAAGCGCACATGGTTGATTCCATACTCCTTGCAGGTTCCGAGATACTTCATCCAGCCTTCCACGCTCATTTCCACATGTCCCGTCAGCGGCCATACAGCCGCATCGTGCTTGCCACGGAGGAATATCCTATGACCATTGGCGTAGAAGTGGGCGCCCTCAATATGGAAATTCTTAGCGAAATCGGGCATCTGAAGGGCGGTAGGAGAAGCTACAGAACGGCTAGGGATTGCTCCTGTTAGAGTTTCTGCAGATTTGCTCTCTACAGAACTGGCTAGCTGGAGTTCTATCCTTCCGATAATTCCATTCCAGTTGGTCTGCGTATCTTCCGTATAAGCATGGCTGGAACCGTAAACCTGATCAGGCACACCTCTTCCATTATCCACCACGATTTCCAGGAGATGCTTGCCCGGCTTCACCTTCTTTGGCAGAAGATAGCGCTGGGGAGTAGAGATGAAGTTGCAGGAATCCACCAGCTCTCCATCCACATACACCCATGTCGGTCGGGTACGCTCCAGGAAGAGTTCTACCGGCTTCTTCTTCCAATCCTTCGGAATATTGATGGTTCTGGAATATCTGGCAGCTCCTTTATAGGCATAGAGTCTCGTAAGATGCGTTGTTTCCATCGTATCTTTCGGAGCGAATCCCAGATGGTTCGTGTCGATGGTGCCTGGGAGGATGGCACGCTTCACCTCACCTTGCGAGGCACGCTTACCCTTGGCAAAAGCACTACCGCTCTTTCCCAACTCTACATTCCATTCACCAGCGAGCGAAATGCTCTGTGCTTGCAAGCCCAGACTTACCAGTCCCAGACAAGCGATAAGAATAGATTTCTTCATTTGCTTATAATTGTCTAATAGTTCATACCAAAAGCCCAGAGAGGAATAACATTGCCCATGCCTGTCTCTATATCATCCTTCACAACATATCCTTCTTTAGCCTCAGAAATCTGCTTCTGACCTTTCTTTTTACCACCGATTTCAAATGTCTTGTCTTCTATCTGAAAATCAGAAATTGGAGAATTGAAGACAGCATGATTCACACGCATCTGATTAAAAAAGAAAGTCTCTCGCTGATTGCCAATATCAGGCACCGAAGAAGAGAGAGCAAAGGAGAGGTTGGTATTATCAAGATACACCTTTTCTACCTTACCCAAACCACGCACTCCTCCTGTGGACTCGTGAAGTTGGGCTATCAAACCTGCACGCTCCATAAGTTCGAAGTAATCGGGCAGGTTATTGCGATCTACCTTGATAGTTGTAGCAATGGTACTCATGTTTGGCTTGAAAGGCACACTATCAGCTATTACCTGCATCAGTTCCTTCAATTTTCTGGACACCATCACCGTATAATTGGCATATTGTGGAATATCCGTCTCCAAAGTCATACTCACCACTTGATTCAGTCGCATCCTATAGCCCTCATCCTTAGAAAAAGGATAGTAGCCCTTGCGCAAATATTCATTAAACAATGCCAACGGATGCTCAATCTCCTCAGGCAACACAACTTCATTGTTTACGATTTGTTCCAATGTAGAGACAGGAATGTCTATGCCCTTTTCCATACCGATGTATTCACGAAAAGACAAACCTTGCATCGTAAAGACCAATACCCGGCGACTTAAATCTGCTGTACCTTTATAAATATCAAGCACAGAAGAACCGGTAAATACCACTTGCAAGGTTGGCAGATTATCGTATATCATTTTAAGTTCTGTAGCCCATCCCTTATATTTATGTATTTCATCGATAAAAAGATGCTTGCCGCCAAGTTGGCTAAACTTCATTGCAGTTTCAAAGAGAGTATGATTAGCGAAATAGATGGATTCTGCACTCACGTAGAGTGTGTCTTTCATCTGAAGATTCAATTTGATATACTGCAAAAGAAGTGTTGTCTTGCCGACTCCACGAGGTCCAACAAGAGCCGTCATCCGATTCGACCAAGGAATCTGATGATACATATATCGTAGGTATCGAGTATCGGTACGCTTGATAAGATTGTCAGAAAGTTGCTTCAATAATTCCATATTTCTTGCCTTATTTGATGTTTACGGCTGCAAATATACAAAAATTGCGGTAAAAACACCGCAATTTACCAAAGAAATTGCTATATTTTTACCGCAAAATATAAATTACGAAGAAAAAGGCACAATAAATGCAAGTACAATTATTTTTATGACTACCCATGTTATTTGGCTAAATGGTGTCTTGCCGGCATTCCATAAACAGAAACTCCCAATGTTACAGGGAAATTCTTTTTTCTATCTGTACACAGATTTCTCACACATCCCTTCTTAAAATAAGCTGGGAAATGTATTTCACCATTTCCACTACTTGCCATAACAGCTACACCAATATAATATTTATGATTATGTTTCAGTTTTAAAGGTTCTTCTACCAATGCAAAAAAATCTTTTTTATCGGAGATTTTAGACACTTGTATGTAGATTGGTCGATGCTGAATCGGGACAAATTGCGTGCCTATAATTTCATAGACAATTAAACGAATTGTACAATATGCAAAAGAGCATTTCTGCACACGCAACTTGACATTTTTCACAAACCAATCTTTGTTTACTGAAAACAATGGTCCTGTTTCGTATTGAGTATTTTGAACATTATGAAAAGCTACATCACCAGGTGCGCGCACACCCCTATCAACAATACTTTTCTGCTTTTTTCCAGATACAATTGTTATATCACACAAGTTACTAATCTTTTCCTTTAGTGTAATGTTTAATTCATTATTCTTACTATAAACACCAAAAGGAATTCTACACATTTGATAACTGATGTGACTAATAACTATTTCTTTTTTCATACCATCAGGTACCACTAATGAAAAGTTTCCATCCTTATCAGACACGGCATAAATACTATCCGCATGTATACTTGCAAACTCTACATTCCGACCAGATTCATCCACAATATGGCCTTTAATGGTTCTGTTTGCAGCAACACATGCTAAAGCCATCTGTTCACAAACAATTAGAATAAATAAAAATCTCTTCATGTTCCAAGTTTTAAAGAGTGGGCAAAACCTTGCCCACTCATCTAGTTCTACATTTAAATTAAATTGGGATGTTCCAAGCAAGAAGCGTCACATCTTGGTTTTTGTCAAACTCTTGTGCAGAAACCATCTCAACAAGTTCCTCACGACTTGACAACTCTTCTAAATCCAAAGAGTCTACAAACTTTTTCATTTTGTCCATAATTATTTTATTTAATGTTCTACTTTTACAGAATCAGCCTCTAATGCGACATTTCCTACCATTTTATCAAATTGGTACATTTTATACAACTTACCATTATGGAAATCCAACTTTGTCGTAACAATAAAAGGACAATTCTTAACTCTTACTGCTTCTTTGTAATACAAATGTTCTTTTAATACAGAATCCGTATCAATAGAAATATCCATCGAGAAAGGATTTCCATATCGTTCTATTACTGTCTGTTTGTCTAGGTTCAAAGTCAACTGTCCATCAGCAAAATGCGAACTTGTAGGAATCACTGTACAAGAAGCCAACAAATTAAATGCTACAAAACAGTATTTTTTCATTCTACCTTAATTATCTTACCTGAATCTAACATTTGCTTTGTGATTATTATCTTTCGACTAGAAGCTGTAGAAGAATCTATAGGTGTAAGATTTAGAACAGCATCTACAAACTGAGCATCTACACCGCTCCATTTTCCTTTAATCTTTATTCGTCTGCCAGAAGTAACACCAACACAAGTTGCAACATAATCGACATCCATATTATATTTATAGAATACAACAGACAATTGAGCAGTATAATTTGCAGGAACACTCACAGGATATTCCCTACTTATTGTAACTGTCTTTGCCTCAGTTTTTCCATATGTAAACTCTTGCCCTCCGGAGACAGAGGTCGTAATTTTACCTTCTGCAATAAAAGGAACCCTAGTCTTTATCTCCGTTGAAACAGAAACATTATAAGAGGTTTTCTTATTAAAACTGGAAGATTTGCTATATGACTCTTGCACCTTGAAAGAATAAGTTTGAGCTATCGGACCCTTATTTGTATATTTCTCAGAATATAGCACATTAGGAACTTTATTTAAAACACCCGCATCTGTATCAAACTCCACACTCTCCACATTAAACTTCTCAACAGGAATTATTCTAAATTCTTGTCTTGCCATTTTGGAATATTTTTCCAATGATAATTTCGCTCCATTAGCAGTTATTACGCTATAATATATGTCATACCAATTACCACTACTACCTTGTCGAGGATAATCTTGACTTTCCAAGATATATGCATCTGTTGAATAATCCGCTTTTTTTATATCCCATGACGCTCCAAACAAAGATGTTGTACTTTCCTTCATTGCATACACAACCTTTACATCTGGAGCATTAGAATATGCTCCAATACTTATTGGGGTCTTTGTTTTCGTGGAATAAATTAAGTATGGGATACCAGCTGTAGCAGGCAATATCTTCAGATAAAACAGTAGACCTTCATCTTCTTCATTAAATGCTGCAAGTGAAAGCTCTTTACCTTGGCTAGAGGCACTAAGAAATTGTAGGTTTGATGTATTTCCTGCAACTTGTAAGTATATAGGAACCTCGTCCAATTGGCTAAGTTCTTCACTAACATCGTTGTCATTATAGGCTCTTGTTTGTACTTTCTTTCTCACGCACGTCGAGTCTAAAGGAACAATACAACCAGAACCTGTACCAACAGCATAATCTTGCCCTATCTCACTTTGATTACTTTTTGCTAAGATAGAATCAAAACTATCGTTTGTTGAACAAGCTGACAAAACGATAGCACTTACCAACATCAAAACACTCAAATACTTTTTCATAAGCGTGATAATTTTAGTTATACTTATAATAATGTTTCCAAAAGATTGACTAAATTATGTCTACTATTCCTATATAGATATTACTACCTAGAGTCACCACAATTGTATACAGACCTCTAGACAAATCACCAAACAGCAAATGCATAGTATTCTTGCCTTGGATTACTTCAGAATATGTTTGTACCATATTACCATTATCGTCAGATATGCAGATTTGAGCAATCCCAGCATATCTATAGATATCTAGAGTTAACTCTTCTGCTTCTAAATCACCAGTTACTTGTGGAAGTACAGTACGTGCTTTTCAACTATCCTTACTTCCATGACGGAAGTAGACTTCTTTGGCATCCATATGAGTTGGAACAACCAAAAGCAGTGACAAACCTATTACCATAATCATCTTTCTCATAACGACTCTCTTTTAATGAATTAAAATTTCGGTTGCAAAATTAGCTATCTTTTGGCTATAACACAAACTTTTTGGGTCTATTTATTAAACGTGGCAAAAATCGCACAACAACTTTATATACAATAGGTTTTATTCACCCCCCAGTTTTAACAAGGTCTAAAAATACTTTTCGAATGGATTTTTCAAAATGTTTCAATGTATTTTCGCAATGAAATATGCTCATTTTTGATGCCTACTCGCTCCTTATATAAGAACAATTTTTGCTTGATGGCTTTCTCGCTAATGCAATAAATTGAAGCCAAAGACTTCTGAGGCAACTTCAGGCGTAGCAACATCATAAGCCTAATGTCGTTTTGAGTCAAATTTGAATGTTGTTTTTTCAACCTTGTTACAAACAAATCCTCTACACCCTCCAAAAACATCTCTAATTCCACCCAGTCATCCTCTGACAAGACTAAATGTTTAATTCCTTTTTCTCCGATAGAATTCAATTTCTCCACAATTTCTATTTTCTTTAGCAAATAACCACGCATGGTTACCAGTTGAGCTTCTTTATGAGCAATCTCTTCCTTATGTAATTTGTCTGTCATCAGCATTTCCTGTTCATGCAACTCTTGTTCATGAATCAACTTCGTCGCAGCAAGCTCTTTCTCTTGCTGTATTTTAAGGGCAATCCGCTTTTTGTATGTGAAATAAGCGTACACAATAAATATAAGTAAAGAAATAAGTAATAGAAGAGATAGCAGTAACACCCATCTTTGCATTTTCGCCTTACCTTTTAGTTCTGCTTTTTCCTTTACGTTATTTATATAAGAGGCATAATAGTTGTATTTCCCTTGTACAGCTTTGCGATATGCATTTTCGTAATTATCACTTGCAGAATCGGTATAGCATATGGCTAAATTTATATTTTTATTTTTTATTGTCCCCAAAGTTTTTAGATAAAGGATACTATTCTTGTCTTCCCTTGATTTTGGACTAAGGTTATTTAAAATTGCAAACATTTCATTTAGAGAATCAACATCGTAAAAGGCAAAAGCCAATTCTAATTGACAAGTAACATCTTCTGGGTTTCTTTGACTACTTGCGATTTTTGCATAATACAAACTACTATCTTTTTTACCAAGTTCACCATAAACAAAAGCCAAATCTTGACAAACATCAGACATAACCTCTTTGTTTTTCAACGCTTTTGCATCATTGAGAGCTAGCAAATTTTCATCTAATGCAGAGTGTAAACTATCGATATCTAAAAGGCTTGTACTTAAACGAAGTCTAGCATACACTTTATTCTTAAGAGGTAATTGAGGTCGCTTATCATAGAATTCGACTAAGTTTCTTGCAAGTTTCATAGCTTTATGTGGATTCAATTCTCCCTCTACTCTCACTAACTTATCTAATGAAAGCGAAATCAAATAATCATCATCTTTCTTTTTTGCCAAATTATAGGATTTTTCCAAACAAGCCTTCGCTAGTACTATACTATCAACAAGCCTATAGTATTCTCCCATATAATACAAGGCTGTAGCATAGAGCGAATCGTTTTGGTGTTCCTCATACCAATCATATGCTATGCGAATCAAGGAATCGTTATCCACATTCAAACCAGACTTATCCTGTGCCATATAATAAATGAGGGCATACTTCGCCATATCCTCTTCAGAAAGTTTTCTCTGCTCTATATGGTTCAAAAACGCCAAGGCACTATCCGGTTCAGTCTCAGCTAGTGCATAAGCCACGCCCAACTCTTTCTTATGACTTTGGTAGCAGGAAACAAAGATTGGTGCTACCATAAAAGCCAAGATCATGTATAAAGTTACTTTTCTCATATATCAATAGTTATTTAATCTGCAAAAATACAATTTTATTTTTAGATAGAAGTAAAAACCAGGTCTAAATATAAGAAAATTTCATCTACAGCAACCAAGCTGGTAATCAACAACATACACAAAAAACATCAAAAGAAAAAGTCTAAATATCGAAGATTATTCATAAAAGCATAGTAACTTTGATGTTTCCCACAAGAATCATAACGGAAAGAGCACCCCTCCTTGATTTACAAGAAAGAATGCTCTTTACTATGATAACTATAGCCACATGAATTACTTTACTTCATCATGCAATGCTTTACTTCTTCTTAGGTCTGCGACGAGCCCAACCTTCTTCCTCGAAGTTTGGCTCCT
>CAVBFV010000101.1:0-9709 GCA_963594575.1 Lachnospiraceae bacterium
ATTAACCTTGAATTCTACACGGTCCTTCAAGTCGATAGAGTAGAGCATGACGGTATCTGTTCCGTTAGGACGGATTTCTGCCATGATACCCTTATCAACTGCACCTGGGAAAACAAATCCACCATTATAATCGGTATGCTCGCCAATCAAGTTAATACGACCAGGTGACATGTAGATGTTACCTGTTTTACCATCGAAATGCTTGATGAAGCGGCTTCTTACTTTTTCTATATCCATAATTAGTTATGTTTTTGTTGTGTTGTTACTAAAGATTTATTATAAGATTTAGCCCCAAGACTATATATGCCTTAGGACTAATTTATTTCGTGTTATTAATCAACAGGAATATCCTTGTTGATGTTCTTGCAACCAGCTACAGCATAGAAGAACATGTATGCCATACAGATGAGAGGCACAATGTAGCTGGCCATATAGCCAGCGTTGTCTGCGATGAAGTTCTGTACCAATGGCATCAATCCGCCACCTACTACCATCATCATGAAGATACCTGAAGCCTGGGCTGTATACTTGCCAAGACCCTCAGTAGCAAGGTTGAAGATAGAAGACCACATGATAGAAGTGCAGAGACCGCAGAGTACCAGGAACATGGCAGCGATAGGCACTGTTACCATCTGGAATGATGTACCTGTAAATACAGGCATTTCTACTGTTGTTGACTTGCCGAGAAGTACGGCGAGGATGATAAAGACCATACCTGCACCATTGGCGATAATCATCATCATGCGGCTAGATACCTTGTCAGCAATAAAACTGGAGCAAAGACGACCAACAAGCATCAGAAGCCAGTATGTACCTGCAACGAAACCACCGATAGCTGCTGCATTTGCCAAGGCTGTACCATTGATGAAACCACCACCATTTGCTGTTGTATCAGAAATGTAGAAGTTCAATGTTCCAGGAATGCCTACCTCAACACCTACATAAACGAAGATTGCAATAACGCCGAGGTTGAAGTGGCGGAAAGCCCATGGTGAATGCTCGAATACAGTCTTGTCTGTAGTCTTACCCATCTCTGGATCCTGGATAGGGATGAAGTTCAAGATAACGAATGCTGCTGCGAATACGGCAAGGGCAATGTAAAGTACGAGATTCACATCTACCATTTTGGTATTAGCAGTAACTGTACCGATAAGGGCACCTACGAGCATTGGGGTTAAAGTTCCGGATAAACTGTTCAATGTACCACCGATGAGGTTCAGCTGGTTACCGCGGTTACCACCACCACCGATGAGGTTCAACATTGGGTTTACAACAGTATTCAAAATACAAACTGCGAAACCTGAGATGAACGCACCGAAGAGGTAAACGGCGAAGCCTGAGATGTCGGCACCGAACTTACCGGAAAGGAACTGGATGAGCACGCCTACGAATCCGGTAGCGATACCGGTGAGGGCAGTCTTCTTGTAACCGATCTTGGTGAGCAACTTACCTGCAGGGATACCCATGAAGAGGTAAGCCAGGAAGTTCATGGCGTTACCCAACATACCGATCATGTTAGCACTTCCGCTGTCAGCGAATACATTTTTCCAAATGACTCCGATAGGAGCAGCCAAATTCGTTACGAACGAAATCATGGCGTAGAGGAACATCATCGTGATAATGGCGATGATATTGCCATTTTTACTTTGGTTTTCCATTTTTTTTGATAGTTGATATTGTTATTTGTTATTATTATTTGCGAAAAGCTTGTTTATACTCTTTTTGAAGAGGTTATTGATTCTCTTTTATGGTAAAGAGGTTGCTACTCTTTTCTTCTAAGAGGTTGTTTCTTCTTTAAAGACGTTAAGACTTCTCTTTAAGATTGCTGTCGCGCTGGATGGATTTTGTCATTCAAGCGCGAAAATGGAGCAAGTGCTGTTTAGAGTACCTGCTCCATGATTTATTCTGATTTATTTGTCAATTCCAAACTTATAGATAGTCTTCTGGGTGTATGTTTCACCCGGATTTAATCTACAACTTGGGAAATAGGTGTGATTTGGAGTGTCTGGGAACTTCTGTGCCTCGAAGCAGACAGCACTGCGACGTGGGAATGTTGCACCAAACTGTCCTGAGATACCTTCAAGGAAATTACCTGTGTACATCTGCAAACCTGGTTCTGTGGTATAAACCTCCATGGTACGGCAGCTTACAGGGTCTTTTATACGGGCAGCGAAACTCAACTCACCTTCTTCTGTCTTGTTCAATACAAAGTTGTGGTCATAGCCCTGACCATTCTTGATCTGCTCGTTGTCTGCATTGATGTCCTGACCAATTGGCTTTGGTGTACGGAAATCGAATGGTGTGCCCTCAACCTTCAAAATCTCACCTGTAGGGATAGAATACTCATCGATAGGGAGATAGTAGTTTGCGTTTACCTCACAGATGATATTGTCAACTGTTGGGGTAGGATTAGCAATACCCTGGATTGAGAAGAATGCGTGATGTGTCAGGTTGCAGATGGTTGTCTTGTTGGTTGTAGCCTGATACTTGATAACGAATTCATTGTTGTCGGTCAATGTGTAAGCTACCCAAACTGTCAACTCACCAGTGAAGCCTTCTTCACCATAAGGGCTCGTGTATTTCAACACGACAGCGTTATCACTCATGCGGGTTGCATCCCAAACTTTGGTGTGGAAACCTGTAGGTCCACCATGCAGGTGGTTGCGACCATTGTTGCATGCCAAGTGATACTCCTTGCCGTGAAGTATGAACTTGCCTTCTTTAATACGGTTGCCATAACGACCGATGAGCACACTCAAGAATGGCTCTGGTGAGTTGATGACGTCCTGTATGTTGTCATGACCCTGGATGAGGTTGGCATAGTTGCCATCCTTGTCAGGCATCATGATGGCTACGACTGCTCCACCATAGTTAGTCACTGCAACTTCGTTGCCTTGCTTGTTTCTTAACACGAAGAGATCAGTCTTCTTGCCATTCACTGTGGTCTGAAAATCTTCTCTTTTCAAACCACACTTATTTGCTGGTTCTGTATTCATAATATCTCATTTTTTTTAGTTACCTTACTTTGGTTTAAGTAATGTACTGCAAAGTAACTAAAAAAAAACGAGTATTACAAATATTTTATGAACTTTTTGATTTAAAAAATCCTAAAACGATTCTGATAGCAAATCGGCAACGACGTAACTTGATCCGCCAATAAAGATAAAATCATCTTTTTTCGCGTTTGCTTTTGCATTGTTAAATGCCTGTGCGATAGTTTGATAGCATGTTCCGTTTAAGCCGTGCTTTTGTGCGTATCCGTATAATTTGTCTACAGGAATCGCTCTTTTGGTTGATGGCTGCGTCCAATAGAAAATCGTGCTTTCTTTTGGCAACTTTTCTAATAGTCCCATTACATGCTCTACATCTTTGTCGTCAACCATTCCGAAGACAATATGTTTCGTATCGGCTTTTACGGATGCAATCTGAGGTTCCAGATACTCCCATCCGGCAAGGTTATGTCCCGTATCACAGATGGTGAGAGGATGCTCGTTGAGTTTTTCCCATCTGCCACGTAAGCCTGTCAACTCGCATACATGTTCGAAGCCGTTCTTTATGCTTTCATCTTTGATTTCTATTCCTTCTTCCTTCAGGCATTCTACGGCTGCGGATATGGTGCAGAAGTTCTTTTTCTGATAGTTGCCTTTCAGTTCAAAGTTCATGTCTGCGTTAGTTGCATGTGCAAAATGGATAGGAGAATTCTGCTCATGGGCTTTCTTGATGAATACCGGTTGGGTCTCTTCGTTCCATTCGCCAATGACGACAGGAATCTGAGGTTTGATGATACCCGCCTTTTCTCCTGCAATCTCGCCGAGTGTATTCCCGAGGAATTGGGTGTGGTCAAAACTGATGTTCGTGATAACGGATAGGATAGGAGTGATGATGTTGGTACTGTCCAGTCTTCCTCCCAATCCAACTTCAATGACGGCAAAGTCTACCTTTTGTTCTGCAAAATACTGAAATGCCATCATGGTGGTCAGTTCAAAGAACGAAGGATGTAGCGGTTCGAAGAATTTCCGGTTGTTTTCTACAAAATCGATAACATACTGTTCGCTTACCATCTCTCCATTTACGCGAATGCGTTCTCTGAAATCTACAAGATGAGGTGAGGTAAACAGGCCGACCTTATAGCCTTGGCTCTGTAGGATTGCTGCAAGGGTATGAGATGATGAACCTTTTCCGTTGGTTCCTGCAATGTGGATACATTTATATTGCTTATGAGGATGGCCGAAGTGTTCATCCATTTTATACATCGTATCAAGCCCAGGTTTGTATGCCTTGGCTCCAATCTTTTCAAAAACCGGCGTGCTGGTGAAAAGATATTCAACAGTTTCTTGATAATTCATGTTATATGTTATACCTTATTATATATACAGATAATCCCCGAAAAGAGCGAACCGTTCTTTCGAAGATAGTTCGCCCTCTTCGGGGATTGCTCTTTACTGTTTATTTTTTAAAGAGATTCTTGAAACTTTCAAAGAGAGATTTCTTCTCTGCATTATCTGCTTTGAAATTATCGCATTCCTTGAATTTCACAACAAGATCCTTTTCTTCCTTGGTCAGAGAGGTAGGTACGAAAACGGTAATATTGACGATAATATCACCACGGCCATAACCATATCCCTTAATTGCCGGCATACCTTTGCCACGCAAACGGATCTGTTTGCCAGGTTGTGTGCCAGGTTCTATTTTGATCTTCGTCTTGCCATCCAAGGTAGGGACTTCTACCTCGCCACCCAAAGTGGCAGTTGCAAAGTCAAGAACAAGATTATGGTATAAGTCCTGACCAACACGCTCGAAATCATCGTTCTTTTCTACGCTTACCATTACCTGTAGGTTTCCATAGAGACCATTATGCTTGCCTTGGTTACCCTTGCCTTCAACGGTAACAACCATATCGTTGTCGACACCTGCAGGGATATTGATTTCTACGAGTTCCTCGCCCTTCACGATTCCGTCGCCACCGCATTCCTTACATTTGTTCTTGATGATAGTTCCCTCACCGCCACACTTTGTACATGCAGCCTGAGTTTGCATCATGCCGAACATACTGCGCACCGTTTTTAAGACATAGCCGCTTCCATGACATTCCGGACATGTTTCTGGCTGGGCACCACCTTCGCAACCTGTTCCGTGACATGCAGAGCAAGTTACATCCTTGCGAATCTTGAAGCGCTTGGTAACACCTGTTGCTGCTTCCTTAAGAGTCAGTTTTACTCTTACGCGAAGGTCGCCACCCTGGTAAACCCGCTTCTGTGAGCCGCCACCGAATCCGCCGCCACCAAAGCCGCTGAAACCGCCGTGTCCGCCAAAGATATCTCCAAACATAGAGAAGATGTCGTTCATGTCCATGCTGGCACCACCGCCGAATCCGCCGAATCCACCTTGTGGACCGTCGAAACCAAACTGGTCATACTGCTGGCGCTTCTGGGCATCGTGGAGAACTTCGTAAGCTTCGGCAGCTTCCTTGAATTTCTCTTCCGCCTCTTTGTTGCCAGGGTTGCGGTCTGGATGATACTTGATGGCTATCTTTCGATACGCCTTCTTTATTTCGTCTTCTGATGCCGACTTGTCTACGCCCAGCACCTCATAATAGTCTCTCTTAGCCATTTGCTTATTTCAAATATTGAATTTTCTTACAGAATTCTAATAGAATGTTCTGGATTTTGAAAAATAATTCTTGATATTTCTTTCTTACTGACCTACAGCTACCTTAGCATGGCGAATCACCTTGTCGTTCATCGTATAACCTGTCTGGACGCAGTCAATGATCTTTCCCTTCTTGTCATCGCCCATTCCCGGAACCATAGCAATAGCCTCGTGGAAATCTACATCGAAATCCTTGTCGTTGGTTTCAATCTTCTTTACGCCAAGACCTTCGAGTGTCTTTACGAACTTGTTGAAAATCATCTGAACACCTTCCTTGATAGCCTTAGGGTCTTCGCTCTTGTCAGCGATGGCACGCTCAAAGTCGTCGAGAATAGGCAGAATAGCAGCTACAGTCTTCTCGCCGCCATTCAAAATCAGTTCTGCTTTCTCTTTGAGGGTACGCTTGCGGTAATTCTCAAACTCAGCAGTCTTATAGAGCAACTGTTTCTTGAGTTCCTCTACCTCTTGCTGTGCTTTTGTTAAAGGATCAATCTCTTCTGCCTTCTTGTCAGCAGCGTCTGTATTGTTGTCACCTTCTTCTGCCTTGTTGTCAGTATTCTGATTTTCCTCAGTATTTTCATTTTGAGTTGTCTGCTCATTATTTTCATTCTGAACAGTCTCCTGAACGTTTCCGTCCTCTATATTGATTTCTTTTTCTTTTGACATAGTCTTAAATTTTTTAAACATGATAATTCTTGTTATTGGTTGTTTGACAAAAAGTGTGCCAACCCGATTCTCATCGAATTGGCACTATTAAATTATAAGATAATTTGTGGTTGCTGTTTAAAACAGCAGAATAACTTTCTGTTTAGAATCCGTACATCTTAGCCTTCTGCTCCTTGATAGCTTCATCGTAGATATACTCATCATAAGACATGAGCTTGTCGATGGTGCCTGATGGAGTGAGCTCGATGATGCGGTTTGCCACGGTGTTGATGAATTCGTGGTCGTGGCTAGAGAAGAGGATGTTGCCCTTGAAACCTACCAGGTTGTTGTTGAATGCCTGAATACTCTCCAGGTCCAAGTGGTTGGTTGGTGTATCTAGAATCAGGCAGTTGGCGTTCTGCAACTGCATGCGTGCAATCATACATCTCATCTTCTCACCTCCGGAGAGGACATTTACCTTCTTCAGTACTTCTTCGCCGCTGAAGAGCATTCTTCCGAGGTAGCCCTTCATGGCAACTTCGTTACCTGGACCATACTGGCTCAACCAGTCTACCAGGTTCTTGTCGCTCTGGAAGAATTCTGTATTATCGAGTGGGAGATAAGCTGTTGTGATAGTAACACCCCACTTGTAGTCACCTGCGTCAGCCTTTCGGTTGCCGTTGATGATTTCGAAGAGTGCGGTCATCGCCTTAGGGTTGTGAGAAAGGAATACTACCTTCTCGCCCTTTTCTATGTTGAAGTTTACATTGTCGAAGAGCACTGTTCCGTCTTCGTCGCATGCTTTCAGTCCCTCTACCTCCAGAATCTGGTTACCTGGCTCACGGTCCATCTGGAAGATGATGCCTGGGTATTTACGGCTTGATGGACGGATTTCTTCAACGTTCAGTTTCTCCAGCATCTTCTTGCGGGATGTAGTCTGCTTACTCTTGGCAACGTTAGCTGAGAATCGGCGGATGAATTCTTCCAACTGCTTCTTCTTCTCTTCAGCCTTCATTTTCTGGTTCTGAGCCTGGCGGAGAGCCAACTGAGAACTCTCATACCAGAAAGAGTAGTTACCTGCAAACATCGTAATCTTACCGAAGTCGATATCTACGGTCTGGGTACTTACAGCATCGAGGAAGTGACGGTCGTGAGATACTACGAGTACGGTCTGTTCAATGTTGCTGAGATAGTCTTCCAACCACTCAACTGTGTCGAGGTCGAGGTCGTTGGTAGGCTCATCGAGAAGGAGGTTGTCTGGGTTGCCGAAGAGTGCCTTTGCCAGCATCACGCGCACCTTCTCTGTATTTGAAAGTTCTCCAACGAGTTTGTCGTGGCGGTCTTCCTTTACGCCGAGGTTCTGCAGAAGTTGTGCGGCATTGCTTTCAGCCTCCCAACCATTCATTTCTGCAAACTTGAGCTCCAGCTCAGCAGCGAGGTTACCATCTTCTTCTGTCATTTCTGGCTTAGCATAGAGGCGCTCGCGCTCCTTCATATTTTCCCATAATGGCTGATGGCCCATCAGAACGGTATCCATCACGCGGAAATCGTCATATTTGAAGTGGTCCTGTTCCAAGACAGAAAGTCGCTCGCCTGGTCCCATTTCTACTGTACCCTTGTTTGGTTCAAGGTCGCCGCTGATAGCGCGGAGGAAAGTAGATTTTCCGGCGCCGTTAGCACCGATGATACCATAAATATTACCATGAGTGAACTTGAGGTTTACATCCTTGTAAAGCACTCTCTTTCCGAATTGGATCGCAAGATTTTGTACTGTAATCATTATTTGTTCCTAAATATCTTTTATTCTGATTATATCTTTAATTCTGCTGCAAAATTACAAAAAAATATTTGAAACACAATGATTTATTGGCAAAAGTTACTAATTTTTAGTTAAAAACATGGTGGCTTTTTGTTATTTTGCAGAAAAGTCTTACTTTTGTAGGCTGAAACGGAGAAAATGCAGCATTGATTCTGTGTTTTTCATGTTAAGAAAATGATATCGATAACAATATGAGACAACAAAATAGAAAAGGAAATTTTAATAAGCATACCAATAATGCTTATGGCTACGGAAACCCAAATGAATATGAGCATTACAAGGTAGAAAAACCTGCTCCGTTGCTGGAATGGCTGATGGAGAATGTGAAGGGACCTAGCAAGACCAAGGTGAAGCAGACTCTGCAGGGTAGGGGAATCAAGGTAAATGGCAAAACCATTACCCAGTTTGATTATGCCCTGAAGCCGGGGATGAAGGTGAGTGTGAGCAAGACAAAGAAAAATCAGGAGGTATTTAAAAGCAGATACCTTAAGATTGTTTATGAAGACAGATATCTGATTGTTGTCGAGAAAAACATTGGTATCTTGAGTATGGCAGCCGGTCATTCTACTCTGAATGTGAAAACGGTACTTGATGATTATTTTCATAAGACTCGCCAGAACTGCCAGGCGCATGTAGTACACCGACTTGACCGTGATACTTCGGGCTTGATGATTTATGCCAAGGATAAGCAGACGGAACTGGCTTTGGAAGATGATTGGCATCATAATGTGTACGACCGCAGATATGTGGCTCTGGTTTCCGGAGAGATGGAAGAAGATGAAGGTACCGTTGCCAACTGGCTGAAAGATAACAAGGCTTATATTACTTACAGTAGTGATACGGATAATGGCGGCAAGTATGCTGTTACCCATTTCCATACATTAGAGCGTACAACGGCTCATTCTCTGGTGGAGTTCAAGCTCGAAACGGGCCGTAAGAATCAGATTCGTGTTCATACAGCCGATATGGGGCATCCGGTGTGTGGTGACATCAAGTATGGTAATGGTGATGATCCATGCCAGCGCTTGTGCCTGCATGCCTATGTGCTGTGTTTCTATCATCCCGTAACGCATCAGCCTATGGAATTTGAAACTCCGATACCGGCTGAATTCCGCAGGGCATTAAAGAATGATCGTTAATAGGGTGATGAATACTGATTGGTAGTTTATATATATAATAATGTGATATGAATGATTTTGGATATTATGCGCTGGCATTGGTAGTCCTTGTTGTAGGACTGTTTGTCTTAAAGAAGGTGGCTACCTGCATGATTAAAGCAATGGTAGCTGTTGTTATGATAGCCGTGCTGGCAGTTTTTTACTGGCTCTTCTGTTGATAGTAGAGTTGTGTAATGATGGCGGGATACGATTTTAGATATTTTTGATTGGTAAATTGGTTGCGGTTGTCTGGGTGTAAACTTTGGATGGCTGCAACTTTTTTATAGTGATATTTAAAGAGATATAAAGTAATATTTAAAGGTGATATGAAATGGTAGGGAGAAATGCAAAACAAAAAAGAGCATTTCTGTTAAGAAATGCTCTTTTTGTACACCCTTAGGGATTCGAACCCTAGACCCACTGATTAAGAGTCAGTTGC
>CAVBFV010000102.1:0-9693 GCA_963594575.1 Lachnospiraceae bacterium
ATCAAATTAAGAAAGAAAGGAACATTATGAAGAAATATGTTTGCGACGTGTGTGGATGGGTTTATGACCCAGAAGTAGGTGATCCAGAGGGCGGCATCGCTCCAGGTACAGCATTCGAAGATATCCCAGATGATTGGGTTTGCCCTCTTTGCGGAGTAGGAAAGGAAGATTTCAGCCCTGTAGAGGAATAAGCCCTTTTAGGGAATCATCCGAAGGAAAGCCTCATAAAGGAATTATCTGAAGGAAAAGCCTCACAAAGGAACTATCCGAAGGAAAAGCCTGATTTTCAGGCAATAAATTATTAAATAAGGAGGAATCATTATGACAAAGATTAGAGAAATCTACCGCTGCCAGGTTTGTGGCAACGTGGTAGAAGTAGTAAACCCAGGAGCCGTGCTCAGCTGCTGTGGAGAGCCGATGAAGCTGATGAAGGAAAACACCAGCGATGGCGCCAAGGAGAAGCACGTGCCTGTAATAGAACCTATCGAAGGCGGTTATCGCGTAACAGTAGGAAGCGTGGAGCATCCAATGCTCCCAGAGCATTACATCCAATGGATAGAATTGCTCACCCCTACCGATGTGCTTCGTCACGAGTTGAAGCCAGGCGAAAAGCCTGAGGCTATCTTCATGACAAATGCTGATGCCAAGGAAGTTACAGCTCGCGAATACTGCAATCTCCACGGATTGTGGAAAGGTGAAATCTAAAAGATTGCGTATAAGTAAAATCTAAAAGATTTCAGAAGGGTGAAATCTAAAGAAATACTATCATTCAGGAGGGTGTGTCTATATATTGTAGACACATTCTCCTGTTTTTTTAGCTATTAATTAAAGTTTTTCTCTAAAAGATTTGGAACTTATTGAAATAATTCGTATATTTGCGGCAGATATCTATCAAAGATTCATTTTTAATAATAATACGTAATATCAATTATTCATCATTTAATTATAAACATTTAAAATCATAACAATTATGAGAAGAACAATTTTTACTTTTATCGTGCTTTGTTTCGTAACACTAACTCTGCAGGCACAAGATGTCTGGACAGCAGCAGGTTCCAGCTCAGTCTTCGGTTCTCATTGGAATGAAAAAGATACCAGCAATGACCTGACCGATAAAGGGAACGGCATCTGGGAACTCACAAAAACCGGTTGCATTCTTGAGCAGAATGTGAAAAACGAATTCAAAGTCTTGAAGAATCATTCATGGGACGAATCGTACCCAAAAGCAAACTATGTCTTTGCTGTAGAAGAGACTGGTACTTATAGCGTGACAATCCAGTTTAACGCAAACAATTTTGAAATCAATGTAAAAACCACAAAGACTGGTGATGCAGTTATCGGCGAAAAGACATGGACTGTAGCCGGTTCACTAGAAATTCTCGGAAAAAAATGGGATCAAACAGCGACAGAAAACGACATGATCAAACAGGATGATAACGTCACATACATTCTGACCAAGACCAATCTGACCCTCGCTCAGGGCATTTATCAATATAAAATCTGTGCAAACCATGGATGGGCAGAAAACTATGGTGACGATAATGATCCTGAAGGTAATGCCTCCATTGTTATCACAAAAGCCGGAACCTACGATGTTACCTTCACCTTCAATCTGACAACCAAGGAGGTTTCAGCTACAGCTGTACCAAGCGTAACCGACGGCATCAGCCAGCTTCCAGCCAGCATCAAGACCAAGAAAGTAATCTTCAATCTTCAGGGACAGCGCATTTCTACCCCAAAACAGGGAGTGTACATCATCAACGGCAAGAAAACTGTCTTGAAATAACAAAATACTTATCATAGTAATCATCCGAAAGGCATTCACCAGCATCGTGAATGCCTTTTTTAGTTAATTTTCCACGATTTCTTTGTATCTTTCATTTATAATGTGTAACTTTGTATCCAATATATTTAAAGTAATACAACAATGGCAAAGAACAATAAACAGACAGCTAGTCAAGACGGCAACAGCACCAAGAAGACCACCAAGAAAAAGAAGGAAGTCAAGGTTTCACATATCGTGAAACCAGAAAACATGACTTTGGAGGAATGGCAAATCAAACTGCGCAAGCAGATAACCGATATCGAGCACTTCGATATCAGTTGTGTTGATGATGCCCTTTGCCCTGGAGAGTACATCGTTCGCAACCCAGAAAAGAACAACGAATATAAGGTGGTGTATCGTGGAGCCAACAGCAAATGGAATTATTGTTCCTGCATGGATTTCAAGACTTCGAGACTCGGCACTTGCAAACATATCGAAGCCGTCAAGAAATGGTTTGGCGGAAAGAGGGGCGTGCATGTGCATCGGGAATTGCCACCTTATACTTCTGTCTATCTTTCCTATCGGGATGAGCGATGCGTAAAGATTCGTATCGGCTCAGACAACAAGGAGGCATACGAACAGTTAGCCAAGGATTACTTTGACAAGAACCACGTCTTGAAGAAGTCAGCCTATGCCCGCATTGGCTCTTTCTTGAAACAAGCTCGCCAAATCAGCGATACATTCAGATGCTATAAAGATGCCATTGACTTTATCATCGATATTCGCGAAAAAGCGAAAAGAGAGAAGATAGTGAAGACATACGATGATGAAAAACTCGACAATCTCCTGAAAGTAAACCTCTATCCTTACCAGAAAGAGGGCATCCGCTTTGCCGCAAAGGCAGGAAAGACTATCATTGCCGATGAGATGGGTCTCGGAAAGACAATCCAAGCTATCGGTACTGCCGAACTGTTACGCAAGGAAGGTCTCATTGGCTCTGTACTCATCCTCTGCCCAACCTCACTCAAATACCAGTGGCGAAGTGAAATCAAGAAGTTTACTGATGCCGAAGTCTTCGTCATAGAGGGAAGTCATCTCAAGAGAAAGGAAGCGTACAATCGCCCGGAACCTTACAAGATTATTTCCTATAATAGTGCCGCCAATGACATCAAGATACTCGGTAGTTTGCAAACCGATATGCTCATCATGGACGAGGTGCAGCGCCTGAAGAACTGGAACACGCAGATTTCCCGTGCGGCAAGAAAGATAGAATCAGATTACTCCGTAATTCTATCCGGTACCCCATTGGAGAACAAGCTCGATGAACTCTACTCTATCGTGGAGTTTGTTGATAATTTCCGCCTTGCCCCTTACTACCTCTTCAAAGACAAGCATATCATTACTGATGAAACAGGAAAGGTTTTGGGTTATAAGAACTTAAACGATATTGGCAAGAAGTTGGGCGATATCCTCATCCGTCGTCGCAAGAAGGATGTGAAACTCCAGATGCCTGAGCGTTCAGACAAGAACCTTTTCATTCCGATGACCAACGAGCAGATGGAGATGCATCAGGAGTGGCAGAACCAGGTACGTATTCTGGTCCTGAAATGGCGCAGAATGCATTTTCTGTCCGATAAAGACCGCAAACGTCTCCTGCTCTTCCTCTCACAGATGCGCATGGTATGTGACAGCAGTTATATCCTCGACCAAAAGACGAGATACGACACCAAGGTGGATGAATGTGTAAACATCATCAGCGACATTATCAGCGAGGAAGGCGAAAAGGTTGTGGTATTCAGTCAGTGGGAACGCATGACCCGCCTCATCGCCAAAGAACTGGAGAAAAAAGAAATAGGCTTTGAATATCTGCATGGTGGTGTGCCATCCGAAAAGCGCAAAAACCTGGTAGATAATTTCATGAACGAACCATCGAGCCGGGTTTTCCTCTCCACAGATGCCGGAAGCACAGGCTTGAACCTGCAATCAGCCGCAACCATCATCAACATCGATTTGCCTTGGAATCCTGCCGTTCTCGAACAGCGTATCGGTCGCATCTATCGCCTTGGGCAACAGAACAACATCCAGGTTATCAATCTCGTAACACCTGATTCCATTGAGCAGGAAATGCTCGGTAAGTTGCGTTTCAAAACCTCTATGTTTGAGGGCGTTCTAGATGATGGAGAAGATTCTGTATTCATCACAGATGATAAGTTCAGCAAGATGATGGAAACCGTGAGTGGTATGGTGGAAGAGGACGAAGAAACAGAGAAAGTCAAGAAAGTCAAGGATACTGATACCGTTAATGATTCCGAAGGTCTGCCAGAAAAGCCAAAATCCGAGGAAAGCTTTGCAACAATCAATCCTAAGGATTTGGAAACAGACAAGGCTCGCGACGAACATAAATCTGACGAGAATAAAGAAGAGGTTTCTATCCAACAGCAAACGAACTCATCTTCGAACAGAGAATCCGTCTCTAATCGCTCAAGTCATCCTAAGGATTTGGTAGCCCAAGGAATATCTTTCCTCTCAGGCTTAGCCGAAACCTTAAAGTCGCCAGAAGCCACTGCCCAGCTGATTGATTCCATCGTTGAGCAAGACGAGCTAACAGGAGCAACCTCCATCAAGATACCAGTAGAGAGCAAAGAGACTGTCTCTAATCTCTTGAATCTCATAGGGAAACTATTCGCAAAATAAACTCTATATTATTCAATCATTTTCCCGACGCTGGGAAAATGATTGAATAATATGGAATGGTCTTTGTACCATCGCAGAACAAGAGGTTTCATATCATTTTGCTGACGTCAGCAAAATGGTCACCATAGTTCTAAGAAATTCATCGCACAACAACTGAACTACGCCCGCACATCAGCTGTTATGCATGCGCACAACAGGTGATGTGCAATCGCACAACAGTTGTTGTGCGGTTGCAGAAGGTATCTCTTCCAGCAATTTATCCTATCTCTTCCAACAACTTATCCTATATATCCCAAAGACTTATGTAATATTTTTCAGGCACCTCTCCCGTATATTCCAACGTCTTCACCTATATCGTTGCGCTTCCTCAAGCGTTTCTGTCGGTTTACCATCGTTGATTCTTCCGCACATCTATGATTTTTAGTTAATTTTCCACGATTTCTTCGTATCTTTCATTTATAATGTGTAACTTTGCACCGGAAATTTAAACGTTTAAAGATAAAATGGCATTAAAATGTGGTATTGTAGGCCTCCCAAACGTGGGTAAGTCTACACTGTTCAACTGTCTGTCTAGTGCAAAGGCACAGGCAGCTAACTTCCCTTTCTGTACTATCGAACCAAACTTGGGCGTCATCACCGTACCAGATGAGCGACTCAACAAGTTGGCAGAGATTGTTCACCCAGGACGCATCGTCCCAGCTACTTGCGAAATCGTGGATATCGCAGGTCTCGTAAAGGGTGCCAGCAAGGGCGAAGGTCTTGGTAATAAATTCTTGGGAAATATCCGTGAGTGCGATGCTATCATCCACGTAATCCGCTGCTTCGACGATGACAATATCGTTCGCGAGGGTGGCGCTAAGGTTGATCCTTTGGAGGATAAGAGCGTCATCGATACAGAGTTGCAGCTCAAGGACCTGGAAACTATCGAATCTCAGCTCACCAAGCAGAAGAAGACTGCTGCAGCAGGCAACAAGGATGCTAAGACGATGGTTACCGTTCTGGAGGCTTACAAGGCTGTTCTGGAGCAGGGAAAGAATGCTCGTGGCGTTACTTTCGAAACCAAGGAAGAGCAGAAGGTGGCTCACGACCTCTTCCTCCTCACTACCAAGCCTGTGCTCTACGTAGCCAATGTTGACGAGGCTTCTGCCAAGACCGGCAACGAGTACAGCAAGAAGGTAGAGGAAATCGCCAAGGAAGAAGGTGCTGAGTGCATGGTCATCGCTGCCAAGACAGAGGAAGACATCGCATCGCTCGAAACCTACGAGGACAAACTGATGTTCCTCGAAGAACTCGGACTGGAAGAGAGCGGCGTAAACCGACTCATCAAGAAGGCATACGCCCTGCTGAACCTCGAAACATTCATCACCGCTGGTGAGATGGAGGTCAAGGCATGGACCTATCACAAGGGCTGGAAAGCTCCTCAGTGTGCCGGCGTCATCCACACCGACTTCGAGAAGGGATTCATCCGTGCAGAGGTTATCAAGTATGATGACTATATCAAGTATGGCTCTGAGGCTGCTGTACGCGAGGCTGGTAAGCTCGGCATCGAGGGCAAGGAGTACGTCGTACAGGATGGTGACATCATGCACTTCCGCTTCAATGTATAATCCTATTCTTCTACGGTTATGATAGCAAATCTGCTTAACTATATCGTATGGGACCCAGACCCAATCCTGGCTCATCTGGGTCCTATGACCATCCGCTACTACTCCACCTGCTGGATGATCGGTCTGCTGCTGGGCTATCTGCTCATGAGCAAGCTTTACAAGCAGCAAGGGCTTTCAGATGAGAAGTTCTCTCCACTGTTTCTCTACATCTTCTTCGGTGTACTGATAGGTGGCCGTTTGGGGCATTGCATCTTCTATCAGCCGGAATATTTCCTCACCCAGTGGGATCACTTCATCGAGATGCTGATACCTATCCACCACATGCCAGACGGCAGTTGGAAGTTTACGGGTTATGAGGGACTGGCGAGCCACGGAGGCGTATTCGGAATGTTCGTCGGCATCTGGCTCTATTGCCGCAACATGAAGGTGAGCGGCTGGGTAGTGCTCGATAATATGGGTATCTGCTCAGGCATTACAGCCACCTTTATCCGTTTGGGCAATCTGATGAATTCAGAGATTATCGGCAAGGTAACCGATGTGCCTTGGGCGTTTATCTTCGTTCGCGAAGACCAGTATCCACGCCATCCGGGTCAGCTCTACGAGGCTTTGGCATACTTCTGCTTCTTCCTCCTCATCCTCTTCATCTATAAGAAGAGAGGTCCTAAGAGTGTTGGCACTGGTTTCTATTTCGGTCTTTGCCTTACTCTTATCTTCACCTTCCGCTTCTTCATCGAATATACGAAGGAGATTCAGGTGGCATTCGAGGCAGGCTTGCCTATGGATATGGGACAGATATTGAGCATTCCGCTCATCATTGCCGGTGTATGGAGCATCGCTTCCAGCACAAAGAGAGCGAAAGAAAAGAACGTAGAGGCAAAATAATATTTGACCGTTTATTTTTATCAAAAATCCCTCCTCGTGAAACAGCATCTGCTGCCACGGGGAGGGATTTATATTTTATCTTCCCAACAGAATCTTCTTGATGTCATTGAGCTTGTTCAATGCCTCTACCGGAGTGAGATTGTTCACATCCAGTCCGAGTATTTCATCACGTATCTGCGTCAGTACAGGATCATCGAGCTGGAAGAAACTGAGCTGCACACCATCCTTTGGTTCATCGATATGCTGAACGTTCGGTTTACCGGCACCGCCAACCCCGGCATTGTCATCCTCCAACTGCTTGAGAATCACATTGGCACGGTTCACGATGCTGCGAGGCATACCGGCTATCTCAGCCACATGGATACCGAAAGAGTGCTCACTGCCTCCCGGTTCCAGTTTGCGCAGGAAGATAACCTTGCCGTCCACCTCTCTCACGCTCACATTGAAGTTCTTGATGCGAGGGAAGTTCTTCTCCATCTCGTTCAACTCATGATAGTGGGTAGCAAAGAGCGTACGTGCCTGCGCCTTCTTATGTTCGTGCAGATATTCCACGATAGCCCAGGCAATGGAAATACCATCGTAGGTAGAAGTACCTCTTCCCAGCTCATCAAAGAGCACCAGCGAGCGCGGAGAAACGTTGTTCAGGATGTTTGCTGCCTCGGTCATCTCTACCATGAAGGTCGATTCGCCGAGCGATATATTGTCGCTTGCACCCACACGTGTAAAGATTTTATCCACCAGTCCAACTCGGGCGCTCTCTGCGGGCACAAAACAGCCTACCTGTGCCAGCAGCACGATAAGGGCGGTCTGGCGCAGCAGAGCCGATTTACCAGCCATGTTAGGACCGGTAATCATCATGATTTGCTGTTTCTCGGTATCGAGCAGCACATCGTTAGGTACATAGCGTTCGCCCAGCGGCAGTTGGGTTTCAATCACCGGATGCCTGCCCTGCTTGATATCGAGCACCTCAGAATCATCGACGATAGGGCGCACGTAGCGGTTCTCGTCAGATGTCTTGGCGAATGACAAAAGACAGTCCATACGGGCGATGAGGTTGGCATTGATCTGTATCTGCGGAATATACTCCTGCATGGCAGCTATCAGTTCGTTGAAGAGCTGTGCTTCCAATACTAGAATTTTCTCATCAGCACCGAGAATCTTTTCCTCATATTCCTTCAGTTCCTGGGTGATATAACGCTCTGCCTGAGCCAGCGTCTGCTTGCGTATCCACTCCTCAGGCACCTTATCCTTAAAGGTATTTCTCACCTCCAGATAGTATCCGAAAACATTATTGTAACCTACCTTCAGACTCGAAATTCCTGTCTTTTCAATCTCCCTTTCCTGTATCTTGAGCAGATAATCCTTGCCGTGGCGGCTGATGGCACGAAGGTCGTCAAGTTCGGCATTGAATCCGTCGGCTATCACGTCACCCTTATTGACCAGCTGTGGCGGATCGGGCTGTATTTCCCTGGCGATGCGGTCTTTCAGGGTTTCGCATACGTTCAGCTGCTCGCCTACCCGCTTCAGAGCCTCGTTCGTAGCATGCTGGCATGCCACCTTGATAGGCTTGATGGCTTCGAGTGCATTCTTCAGCTGAACCACTTCGCGAGGCGAAACTCTACCTACGGCTACTTTGGAAATGATACGCTCCAGGTCGCTGATGCGATGCAGCTGGTCATCGAGAAGCTGACGGAATTCCGGTTCCTTGAAGAAATATTCTACGATGTCGAGGCGCTCGTTGATAGGTTTCACATCTTTCAATGGGAAGACCAGCCAGCGTCTGAGCATACGTCCACCCATCGCCGTTACCGTACGGTCGATGACATTCAGGAGCGAAGAACCGTCTTCCTGCATAGGGGCAACCAGCTCCAGACTGCGGATAGTAAACCTATCCATACGCACGAACTTATCTTCTTCGATACGTGAAAGGGCGGTGATATGATTAATCTGTGTATGCTGGGTAATCTCGAGATACTGCATGATGGCACCACTGGCTATCACGCCGTTCTTGAGATGCTCTACACCGAAACCTTTCAGAGATTTTGTCTTGAAATGTCCCAGGAGTTTCTGCAGGGCTGTCTGTTCGGTGAAAACCCAGTCGTCCAGTTCGAAGGTACAGTATTTGCTGCCGAAATATTTCTCGAAGTCGTTCTTTCGGGCACGGTCGTAGAGCACCTCTTTCGGCATGAAGTTGCCCATCAGTTTTTCTACATAGTCGTAGGTTCCCTCGCCGGTAAGAAACTCTCCGGTCGAGATATCCAGAAAGCTCACACCGCAGGCGGTCTTGCCGAAGTGTACGGCTGCCAGGAAGTTGTTCTCCTTGTAGTTCAGCACGTTATCTCCCATCGCCACACCCGGTGTAACGAGTTCGGTAATACCGCGCTTCACCATCTTGTCCATCTGGCTCAGTCCCTTCTTTCCTTTTATTTCGAGTCGTTTCTTCTTCGGGTCTTCCAACTGGTCGCATACCGCCACGCGCTTTCCTGCCCTGATAAGTTTAGGCAGATAGGTATCCAAAGCATGATGAGGGAATCCAGCCATCTCGGTCGTACCCGTAGAACCGCCATTGTTGCGTCGGGTCAGCGTAATGCCGAGTATACGGGATGCCTCCACCGCATCTTCGCAGTAAGTTTCGTAGAAGTCACCGCAACGGAAGAGCAGCAGCGCTTCGGGATGTTTCGACTTCATCTCGAAAAACTGTCTCATCATCGGTGTAAGACCTTTATTATCGTTTGCCATTATCTT
>CAVBFV010000103.1:0-9569 GCA_963594575.1 Lachnospiraceae bacterium
TGCACTCGGCAATTTGAAAGCAAGCTTTCATTGCGCTCATTTGCATTATCTTTGCAGTAGATATAAAGAAATAGTAACGAACCCTTTAAACTGAAAAGTTATGATTACATTTCCTTGCGCCAAGATTAATCTTGGTTTAAATATAGTAAGCAAGCGGAAGGATGGATACCACAATCTCGAAACGGTGTTCTACCCTATTCCGCTGACCGATGCACTTGAAATCAAACTCATGGGCGATGAATTCCCTAGCGATGTTCCTTGTGACCTGAAGATTACAGGTAACGCGGTGGATTGCGACGAACAGAACAATCTCGTTGTAAAGGCTTATAATCTCCTGGCTGCAGATTTCAGAATCCCCCGCATCCATGCTCATCTGGTGAAGCGCATTCCTTCGCAGGCTGGTTTGGGTGGCGGTTCTGCCGATGCTGCCTACATGATACGTTTGCTTGACGAGCGCTTCCGCCTCAACATCGGTAATTCGGAGATGGAAAGATATGCTGCCAGACTGGGCGCAGACTGTGCCTATTTCATTTCTGCTGACCCGGAAGATGGCGACACAGCTTGCTATGCCGAAGGTATCGGAGAAGAACTGATGCCGGTAAGTGGTCCTGGCGATAACCTGAAGGGCTATCATCTGGTTGTGGTGAAGCGCGACGACATTGCCGTCAGCACCAAAGAGGCTTACGCAGCCATCACCCCTCAGGCTCCTGCCAAATGTTGCCGCGACATCGTACGCCAGCCTATCGAGACATGGAAAGACGAACTTGTCAACGATTTTGAAGCACCTATCTTCAAGATGCACCCGGAACTGGGCGAAATCAAACAGAAGCTATACAACCTGGGCGCCGTATATGCAGCGATGAGTGGTAGCGGAAGTGCCATCTTCGGTATCTTCAAGCATAAACCTGCAAATATTGAGGAACAGTTCGAAGGAATGTTCTGTAAAATAATGAAACTTTAATTTAGTTAATAGTTTATAGTTAATAGCGGCTACGCCGTATAGACAAAAGATGTCTATAGAAAGATAACGTAAAATAATAGCAAGAATGCCCTATTAACTATAAACTATCAATTATAAACTCTAAATATATATAATGAACGAAGAAACACATCAGAAACTGATGACTATCAAGCGAAGTTTCCGCTTGCTGATGAACGGTCCGGGATCGCAATCTATGCGCGACAAGGGACTGGGATACAAACTGAATTGGGGCGTGCCATTCTATGAACTGAAGAAGATGGCAGAGGAATATGGTAAAGACTATGAACTCGCCATCGAACTGTGGAAGGAAGACATCCGTGAGTGCAAGATTCTGGCTACTCTCATCATGCCTGCCGATAAGATGCTTCCGGAAATCACAGATTTATGGATGGAACAGGTACAGAGTCAGGAGATGGCAGAGATGCTTGCCTTCAACCTGTTGCAGCACGTAGATTATGCGCCTGTCATCGCCTACCAGTGGATAGCGAGTGACAAGCCACTCTACGAGATTGCCGGTTTCCAGCTCCTTGCCCGTCTCTTTGCCAATGGAAAAGAGCCTAACGAGCGTGGCATCAACGAATTCCTGGATCAGGCTGCCGCTGCATTGCAGGGCGATAACATGGGAATAAAACATGCAGCCTCTAATGCGGTTCTCCGTTTCTGCGACTTCGGTGAGGATTTCGAGAAGATTGCAAGAGGAGCACTCAAGGGTATCTACGAGATTTAATGGTTCTGCAAAGGCGGTCTGAAACAGGCCACGACCCTGCTAAAATTACGTCCCGACGTAGCATTTGCTGCGTCCCGACATACAAAAAAATACGTCCCGACGCAGCAAATGCTACGTCGGGACGTATTTTTATAGCTATTTTCGTCATTACATAAAATACTTCTGGTACTCGTTTTCGAAATTCGGAGTGAAAACACCCTTGCCGATGTTTTCCCTGATTTCATCCTTGGTCCAGAATCTGCCACCGGCCAATTCTTCCTGGCTTGGTTTCACTTCGCCATCATATACACAGCGATGTACATAAACCAGTTCCTTTTCACGCTGACTCTCAAAGACATAATGTCCCAGAGATTCCGGTTCAAAATCGGTGATACCCAATTCTTCCCCTACCTCGCGATGCAAGGCCTGACTCACACTTTCGCCTAAATCAACATGACCGCCGCAGGCTGTATCCCATTTATCCGGCTGGATATCCTTCCAGGCTGGACGATGTTGCAGATACAGATCGCCCCGACTGTTGAATACATGCAGATGAACTACCGGATGCAATATTTTGCTTCCGTCATGGGCATGACCGCGGGTAACAGCACCCAGGATATTACCCATTTCATCTACTATCGGAAATTCCTCGTTCTTATTATCCATCACTATTCTAAAAGTTTATAGTTAATAGTTTATAGCGGCTTCGCCGTATAGCAAGATTACCATATTGCAAGATTGCCCTATAAACTATCAACTCTTAACTATTAACTATCTAAAGCGTTCCGTATTCATCAGAGTAGCGCAACATCTGGTCGACATAGCTCTCCTCATAATCCAATACCACATCTGTAATTTCGCCTTCTTCATCCATCTCCAGCGTCATCTTCGGATTGATGAATCCCTTGTATGGAGCGAGATTCAGCTTCTTGTATCTTGCCAGTATCTCTCGATGCAAGTCAGGATCTATGTTGACAGCATACTTCTCAACCAACTGGCGGGCAGCTTCGAAATCACCTTCACTCTTGATTCGCTGAATTTCAGCAAGCAACTCACCGAAGAGATGGCGGAGCTTGGCATAATCGTTGATCTTCACATAAGTCTTCGTCGTAATGATATTACCCTCGCTGTCCTTCAAAGCATCCTCGGCAGAAGCATAGCTCATATCCATCTTCACCAGTTCCACGGCACCCTCGGCATGTTCCATTACCCACCATGCTATCAGCGCACGGTTGCGCATGTGGGCTTCCTCTATCTTGTCGCCTTCCTTTATGCGGATGGTCTGGGTGAGCAAGCCGTTCATCAGATAACCGTAATACTGAGCCTTGTATGCCTCATCATTCGGAGTCAGACCCAGTTCTACCAATTTATGGTCGGCTACATAATAGAGTCCGAAAAGATCGGCTCTCGCCTCTTCTATCGTACTGCCATACGCCTTCAAGGCATCAGGATCGGTACCAGGCAAGAGTTGTCCGCTACCATGTCCCAGACACTCATGCAGGTCGGTATGCAGATCATCAGTAATATCCTCGTACTGATTCATCAGACTGATGGTATCCTCATCGATAACGAATTCATCACGGAAACCATTGCCCTGAGCAGCCTTGTTGTATGCCTCGGTCAGGTTACCGATGGTCACACTCTTAGAACCATATTCCTGACGGATCCAGTTGGCATTCGGAAGATTGATGCCGATGGCTGAAGCAGGATATTCCTCGCCACCCAACATTGCTGCACAGATGACATTGGCAGTAACGCCCTTCACCTCAGGCTTGCGGAAACGTGGGTCTACCGGTGAATGATCCTCAAACCACTGGGCATTCTGACTGATGGTCTGGGTGCGCTTCGTGGCTTCAAGATCCTTATATTCTACGATACCCTCCCAGGTGCCTTTCAGTCCGAGCGGATCGCCATACACTTCGATAAATCCGTTGATGAAATCAATCATTCCCTCGTGCTGCTGCACCCAGGCGATGCTGTAGCGGTCGAAATCCTTGAGATCGCCTGTACGGTAATACTTCACCAGGAGATCAATGAGATGTTTCTGTTCCTCATTTTCAGCATATTTCTGAGCACGGAGCAACCAGGAAACAATCTCCTTGATGGCAGCGCCATAAAGTCCGTCTTCCGTCCATTTCAGCTCCACCAGTTCGCCATTGCGCTTGGTCAGTTTAGAGTTCAGACCATAAGAAGGAGCCTGTTCGTTGCCATCTTCCTTCATCTTGGCATAGAAGCGTTCTACTTCTGCCTGAGAAACATTCTCATAGAAATTGCAAGCTGAAGTCTGTACCAGATCCTCACCATCCGTCTGATTCACGCGCTTAGGCATGACTTCCGGATTGAAGATGACAGGCACCAGAATGCCCAGCAGGTCTTCCTTGCTCTGTCCCTTGGAAAGAGGTAGGTATTCATCGGCTACAGCCCCAACCATCTCATAAAAAGATTCCTCAGAAAATCCTGGTACAAACTTTTCACATCCATAGTGATGATGGATGCCGCTGGCAAACCAGACACGCTTCAGGTACACTTCGAAAGCCTTGAAATCTTCGCTTTCGCGATTACCCTCATAATGACGGTATACAGCCTCCAGGGTCTTTCGGATGCGCAGGTTGTATTTGCCCTGCTGGTCGAAGGTGATATCTCGTCCCAAGAGGGTTGCCTTCGACAAGCAATAAATATAAATTTTCTGTGTGAGCGACAGGTTTTCGAAACCCTTCAGCTCATAACGGAGCATCTGGATATCGGCAAATCGCTCTTGAGTGTTTACATTACATTTTGCCATTTTTATCTGTATTTACCATGCAAAAGTAACACATTTTTTCCACATACCAAACTTTTTCTCCTGTTTTTCTCTCTTTGCAAAGTTTTTTACTTGAAATAAGCACTTTTTCTTGGAGAAAACTTTTATTTATGCAGATTATTCATTACCTTTGCATGAAAATCAAAATAAAAACATGCCGGCATAGGCAGAATTCATAAAACGGCTATCATGCAGATAAACGAGATATTAAAAAGCTATTTTGGATACGATTCCTTCCGCCCCAACCAGGAAGCGATTATCAGAGAGGTAATGCAGGGACACGACTGTCTGGTTCTCATGCCGACAGGTGGTGGAAAGAGTCTGTGCTATCAGGTTCCCGCATTAGCGATGGAAGGCACAGCTGTGGTCATTTCACCGCTCATCAGTCTGATGCACGACCAGGTGGAGGCACTCAAGGCGAATGGTATACCGGCAGAGGCTCTGAACAGCGGAAACGACACGACCGATGAACTCATCATCCGCCGCCGATGCGAGAAGGGAGAACTGAAACTTCTTTATGTTTCGCCCGAAAAACTCATCAGCGAGATACCTTATTTATTCAGTAACATCAAGATTTCACTCTTTGCTGTTGACGAGGCCCACTGTATCAGCCAATGGGGTCACGATTTCCGTCCGGAGTATTCACAGCTCGGTATGCTACACGAGAATTTCCGTAATGTCCCGGTGATGGCGCTCACAGCCACTGCCGACAAGATAACAAGGGAAGATATCATACGCCAGCTTCATCTCAACGGGCAGACGTTCGTAAGCAGTTTCGACCGTCCTAACCTATCCCTTACCGTAAGACAGGAGAGCACCAAAAAGGCAAAACTCAAATACATCACCCGCTTCATCGGCAATCATCCGGAAGAAGCGGGCATCATCTACTGTCTCTCCCGCAAAAACACCGAAATGGTGGCACAGGAACTTATCGATCTGGGTATCAATGCCGCAGCCTATCATGCCGGAATGAATGCCCAGACCAGAGCATCGGTACAGGAGCGGTTCAAGATGGACCAGATTCAGGTGGTATGTGCTACCATCGCTTTCGGAATGGGCATCGACAAGAGTAATGTGCGCTGGGTAATCCACTATAATATGCCTAAGAGCATCGAGAGTTTCTATCAGGAAATAGGTAGAGCCGGAAGAGATGGAGCACCAGCCGATACCGTGCTGTTCTATTCGATGGCCGACATCATCACCCTCCGTTCTTTCTGCGAAGACAGCGGACAGCGTGATGTGAATATGGAGAAACTGCGCCGCATGGAGGAATATGCCGAATCGAGAGTATGCCGACGACGCATTCTGCTGAATTATTTCGGCGAGACATCCTCCTGCAACTGCGGCAACTGTGATGTCTGCAAGAATCCTCCACGCACCTTCGATGGCACCATCAGAGCCCAGAAAGCCCTGAGTGCCGTGGTCCGTTCAGGTGAACATATCGCAGTGGGTACCTGCATCGAGATTCTGAGAGGCATGCATTCTTCTGCCGTTGTGAAAAACAAATACAACGAGATGAAGACTTTCGGTGTGGGCAGGGATACAACATCTAAGGACTGGAATGCTTATCTGCTGCAGATGCTGCAGATGGGATTCTTCGAGATTGCCTACAACAACCACAACTACATGAAAGTTACCGATTTAGGCTGGAAGGTACTGAAGGGTGAGCATCATGTTTCGCTGGCTTATATCGAAGAAGACGATAAAGCTACCCGTCAGCAGAAGACGGTACGCAATAGGAAGGGCGCCATTGCCCAGCAGGGAAATCTCATTCCTGAGGTGCATGCCGAGCGTGTCATCTTCAAGGAAGACTCGAAAGGCGTGGAAGACAAAGGACTCTTCGAACACCTCAGAAAGATACGCAAGAACCTTGCCGACGAACAGGGTTATCCTCCATATATCGTACTCAGCGACAAGAGCCTTCATGAACTAGCAAGGATGAAACCTACCACCAAGAATGCCATGAGCCTGATCAGTGGTATCGGAGAATTCAAGCTCAATAAATATGGCGATACCTTCATTAAGGCTATCAGGAAATATACAGGACTATAACAGGAGAATATCTCCGAAAGATATATTCATAACCTTCGGAGATAATTTCATAACTAAGGGAGATAATACCCGTAACTAAGGGAGATAGCATTCGTAACTAAGGGAGATAAAAAAATCGGGATGTCTGCAAGTTCAGAACTGCAAACATCCCGATTAAATTTTATAGATTGAAGAGATGCGCAACTTAGTTGTTTACGCTACCTCCCACAATATCAAGCAATTCATTAGTAATGGCCTGTTGACGACTCTTGTTGTACTGCAAGTTGAGTTCGCGCAAGAGTTCATCGGCATTATCCGTAGCGGTCTGCATGGCCACCATTCTGGCAGCATGCTCACTCGCCTGGCTATCCAGCAGCGCTGTATAAATCATCAGACGAAGCTGTTTAGGAATCAAGACTCCCAAAACAGTCTCCAAGTCTGGCTCTACAATGAAGTCATCATTCAGAGCTTTTGCCTCAGAACTCTGTCTTTCATCTGCTTCAGCCTGCTTTTGGCGCAGATATTCCTGAGCCTTTGCCGTAGCCACATTAGAGGTAAGGTCACGATCGTTGTCCACTCCTATCGCCTCAGTGCTGAGGTCAATAGGCAAGAAAGTCTTACGGGTCAGAATCTGTGAACCGGCACTCTTAAAGTGATGATAAATCATCTCCACCTTATCGAGCTCACCAGCAGCATACTGCTTGGCAAGTGAATGGGCGATATCTGCACAGGCGCTGGCATGAGGATGATCGGCAAGATCGTTAAAGTTACCGCCAATCTTCAAACCCAGTTTCTGTGCCTTCTCTGCCACTTTTCGTCCGATAGGATATACCGTGATGTCGTCAATGCCTTGAGCCTTATACTCGTCCACCGCATGCATCATCATCTTGATAACGTTGGAATTGAATCCACCACACAAGCTGCTGTTAGAACTGTATACCACAAGAGCTACACGCTTGGTCTCCTTGTGCTCCAACTGCAACGGATGGTCGACATTCGGAGTACTGACCAGGAAACTCTTGAGGATATGCTCCAACATATTTCCATAAGGCAGCATATTCTGGATAGCTACCTGGGCATGATGCAACTTACTGGAAGCCACCATCTTCATCGCACTCGTAATCTTACGGGTACTGTTGACGCTGGCAATGCGAGTTTTAATCTCTTTTAATGACGGCATAGGCTATTACGCTTTATATTGTCCTGCAACATTAGCCATGGTCTCCTCGACTACCTTAATGGCATCGTCGGTGAGTTTACCATCGCCCAAAGTCTCAATCACATCAGCGTGCTGGCTGCGCATAGCATCGAGGAACTGATCCTGACAATCGCGAACCTTATCCATTGGCACGTCGTGCATCAATCCGTGAACACCACAATAGAGGATTGCTACCTGCTCGCCTACCGGCATTGGGCGGTACTGAGGCTGAACCAGCAACTGGTCGTTCTTACGGCCACGGTCCAGAGTCATCGCTGTTACGGCATCCATATCGCTAGAGAACTTAGAGAAAGCCTCCAGCTCACGATACTGAGCCATATCAATCTTCAGTGTACCAGCTACCTTCTTCATACTCTTGATCTGGGCAGAACCACCTACACGGGATACAGAGATACCTACGTTGATAGCTGGACGGAAACCCTGGTTGAAGAGGTCGGTCTCAAGGAAGATCTGACCGTCGGTGATGGAAATCACGTTGGTTGGGATGTATGCTGATACGTCACCAGCCTGAGTCTCGATGATAGGGAGGGCTGTCAAAGAACCGCCACCCTTTACGTGACCCTTCATACACTCTGGAAGGTCGTTCATCTGCTCAGCTACCTCCTGCTGGTCGTTGATACGAGCGGCACGCTCCAACAGACGAGAGTGGAGATAGAACACATCACCAGGATAAGCCTCACGTCCTGATGGACGGCGGAGGATCAATGATACCTCACGGTAAGCCACAGCCTGCTTACTCAAGTCATCATATACTACGAGGGCTGAGTAACCACGGTCGCGGAAGTACTCACCGATGGCTGCACCGGCGAATGGTGCGTAATACTGCATGGCTGCAGGATCGGCAGCGGTAGCACTTACGATGATGGTATATGGCAGGGCTCCATGCTCCTTGAGGTTCTGTACCAATGCAGCAACGGTAGATGCTTTCTGACCGATAGCTACATAGATACAATATACTGGCTTGCCAGCCTCATAGAAACTCTTCTGGTTGATGATGGTATCCACTGCGATGGCAGTCTTACCGGTCTGACGGTCACCGATGATCAACTCACGCTGTCCACGACCAATAGGAATCATTGAGTCTACCGCCTTCAAACCAGTCTGAAGAGGTTCCTTTACTGGCTGACGATAGATTACACCAGGTGCCTTACGATCCAAAGGCATCTCGAAAGAATCGGTGAGGTCGATGTCACCCAGACCATCAATAGCCTGACCCAGAGGGTTTACGACACGTCCGAGGAAGTTGTCGTTTACGCGGATAGAAGCAATACGATGTGTACGCTTCACGCTCTGTCCCTCCTTGATGCCAGCTGTAGGACCTAAGAGGACACAACCTACATTGTCTTCCTCCAAGTTCATGACGATAGCCATGGTTCCGTTCTCAAACTCAAGAAGTTCATTAGCCTCGGCATTACGCAGACCATAGATACGAGCCACGCCATCGCTGACGGTAAGCACGGTACCCACCTCGTCAAACTGCTGAGAGCCATTAACCTCCTGGAGTTGCTGCTGAAGAACCTCAGACACCTCACTTGGTTTAATTTTATCTGACATTTTGTTATTTACTTTAATTAATTTTACTTTTTGAGCTGTGTCAGAATGTTGTTGAGCTTAGTCTTTACGCTCGCATCCATTCTGTAAGTATCATACTCAAGGATGAAACCGCCAATCAGTTCAGGGTTCACCTCGGTCTTGAACTCCACAGTACCTTTCGTTCTCTGCTCCACCATCTTGCGCATCTTGTCCTCAGTAGAGGCGTCAACGGCAGTGGCGGTGATCAGCTTACCGCGGATGATGTTCTTCTGTTTCCTGTAAAGAGTGATATACGAAG
>CAVBFV010000104.1:0-9494 GCA_963594575.1 Lachnospiraceae bacterium
GCATCGCCATGACCAACCTCGTCTTCCCTGTAGCTCCATACGAGAATGTGAAGCTTTACACCCAGGGTGGCAAGGCAGAGTTCAAGAACCTGAAGGTTCATAAGCTTGGTTTGTAATCACGTAGATATTGTATGGTCGAATTGTAGGTTTAAATGTAAATAGTAATGAGTCGCAACCTGATAATATTTTAGGTTGCGACTCTTTTTTGGGGCTCAGGGGAGATTGTCCGTGGATAAAACAACCTCTGTTTCTTATTTACCGGTTTGCTGTTTCATTCCCTCAAAAAACTTTTGCTGCAATTGTTTGGCCAGTTGATTATCAGGGTTGAGTTTGAGAGCTTTCTCGTAATCCTGCATCACTTCCAGATAATAGCGTTGACCGTTTTGCCCAGGATTCTGTACGATGCGTACCATATAGAGAAAACCGCGAAGGGTACAGATGTCAGACGGGTCAGCATGCTTTATATTCTCCATCTTGGCAATAGTTTCTTCTGTCTCTTTTAGAAGATTTTCTGTTTGTGGAGCATGCGGATTCATCACGGAATAATTGAGACTTTGCAAAGCTATCTGAAACTTGGGCTGGATGCTATCAGGAAACATATCATCAATACGCTTCATCTCTGCAATACAATTAAGTATGCTCTCTGATGTCGGTTGCTGAAGTTTAGCAAGCGACTGTCCGATAAGCCCCTGCATTGTGGATTGCTGGGCATAGATAACTACAGATGTTGTCATGAAGAAGACAGACATCAATACGAATCGTTTAAAAGTTTGAAATGTCATATGCTTTATTATTTTTAAGTGAAACAAATATGCCTATATATAAAAATCTGTCTCTAGAAGGAACTATCGAACGTCCGTTAGTATTATATCCGAAAATGTTTGTACGGCCGAGGATGTTGTTCAGAGAAGAATAGATAATGACCTTGGGACTTAGCAGATAAGTAAGGTTTATATCTACGCTATTATAATGTGGTGTCTTGCCAATAAGAAAATGACGTCCGCTTGCATACGATTCAGTCAGCCCGATGATTGCTTTGCCGAATGAATATTTTGCTGTCAATCTCAGATTATGCCTTGAGACGTAGTCAGGTATTCGCTCTTCTGTGTATTCGTGATAGAATCGCTTGGAATCGTTGTAGGAATATGAAAATGCTGTGGTCAGATGTTTGAAAAGCGAATGCTCTTCTACAAAAATATCTATACCTTTACTCTTTCCATATCCTTTCGGTTGGTAAATACCCTTTTCCCATAAAGGCAATCGCTGATATTTTTTCCAGTAGGGTTCTATTCGTATGAGTGTACCAGGCGACTTATATTGTATGGATAGGATAGCATGATCTGCCGTACTTTGTCCAAGAGATTTCTTGTTTGTTGCAAGATAGTCATCTTCTGGAGTCTGGCTATACCGACCGGTAGCAAATGAAAGCTGAAAATTCTTGTTAGGAATATAACATAGTGTAGCCCTTGGCATAAACAGCCAGTTGGCATGAGCCATATATTCTGTCCTTGTCGAAATATTCAGGAACACATGGGGCATCATCCTCCATTGGGCATCAATATGAGCAGCAAGAATATTATAATCCAACTTGTAGCAATCGTTTTCGTACTCCATGAGGCTGTTTCGCTGATAGTCCTCCATTCCTGCCGATATTTTTAGTGCATCCGAGCAAATTTTGCGTATTCCTGTTTTCAGATGTATCTCATTCCTGAAGTTGTAATATCGGTCACCAGCAATCTTCGCATCTTCTATATCGTTGAATACCGATGAGCTTGCCATACCACAAAAGAGCGTGTAGCCAGCACCCCACTGTGCCTTATAGGTTGTGTTGGCATAGATATTATTCTCTTTGAGCGAAAGGTTTTGGTTGTCTATATGCTGTCCTACAGATGTAAAATCATAGCCAACGTATGTTTTCAATATTCCGGCATTTCGGAACTCATTCTTGTATTGTGATTCGCCAGATAGTTTTAGATAAGGCTTGTTGAAATCAAGCCTTTCTGAAAATAACTGATTGTAGATTCCCAAACTTGTTAGTGCGGCATTAAAGGATAAGCTGCTGTGGGAATATGCCTTGGTGCCACCGATGTTCCAGTCAACCAATGATGCGCTGACTCCATATTTGTCACTTGTTGCAGCATCTGATGTTTCCATAGGGAGAACGGAGGAAAGTGCTTGTCCATATTCTCCGCTATATCCACCAAGAGAAAAGTTGATACCTTTAAATATAAAAGGAGAGAATCGTCCACGTACAGCAGTATTTTCTGTGTTTGTACTATATGGAACAAGGACGTGCATTCCGTTAATGAAAGTCTGGCATTCTTCGCTTTCTCCACCACGGACATAGAGCTTTCCATTTTCTCCCACTTTTTGAGTGCCGGGTAAAGTTTGCAGGGCTGCAACAATGTCCCCGCATGAATTACCTGCCATCACAACATCTAAGGCATCCATAGTCTTGAAGTTGTCACTTTTCCCGAAACTGTAAGTGCTGGCAGATATTACAACTTCTTGGATTGCCGTAGCTTTTTCTTTCATTTGGATAGAAAGATTATGTAACTTGCAGGCATCTGTAGTCTGCATATATTCTTCAAAACCAATCATGGTAATCTTGATAGACGCTTCTCCGGTTTTTGATGTGGAAAAGGAAAACCTGCCCAGAGAATCTGTCAGGCATCCATCAATTGTGCCCATGATGAAAACATTGGCACCAGCAAGCGGTTCCTGACCGCTTTTTACCATGCCTGATATGATGGTCTGTGCAGCCAGGTTGCAGACTGAAGTCAGCAGCAATGCGATATGTATTATTCGATGTTTCATGCCGCAAAGATACTGCATGAAACTGGAGTTACCAAATTCTTAGGATATACAACTAAAACTTATGATAGAAAGCTAGTTAAGATGCCGAATAACTAAGTTGAAGGATAAATAACTATGTAAGATAAGTCTTTAATTTGGGCACAAATCTTCGGGAAACGGGTATGATGTTTGTGCAATTTCCGAGAGTCAGTTGATAACCATTTGAGTTGCCTCGTGCCGAAGTGATATTATTCACATTGACAGCAAAAGAACGGTGACATTGGAAAATGTTCTCAAACTCTTTCAACTCTTCAAGAGCATGGGTTAGTGTTGTATGGATATCAACAGCAACAACATTACCTTCTTTTAGAAAACAGACGGATACATTGTTTTTCTGTGCTTCGATATAAAGTAGATCGTTGATGGCAATCGACAGATCGTTTCCTCTTACGTTAGTATCATGGATGGTAATAGATACTTCTTCCTGTTCCTTTGTTGTATTGCGCAACAACTCTTCCATTCTCTCTCGTAATGTTCTGTTGTATTGCATTCCGATAGATAATGTCGTAAGAAATATGCCTATGATAATAGTCCAATTTAGAAACAAGAGAAACAGACTGAATGTAATCGTATAATGAAACAAGTATGAGAATAGGAGGAAATTACCGAAGGCAATGATGAAAATCAGTCCGAGTATAGCTACTCCTTCATGCCAGATACGCCAGGGCTTGATAGTTTGATGCAAATACTTCAATATCGTTGCAGCGTATGTTATGTGGCATCCAAAAGTTACCAGTCCGAATAATGTAGCAACAAAGCATTTGTTACCTTGATATAAGCAGAGTCCAAATGGCTGCAGAAAATATAAAATTACCCAAATGATGAAGCCAAAGATGCTACTATCTTTTAGCAAGTGTTTACTCTGTTTAAAAGGATATGTTCGAGTTAGAAACGACATGTTGAATCTGATTTATTTAATTAACGCAGCACTATCATTTATCTTCTTTATCAGGGTGTACCTAAGCTACTCTGTTGGTGCACCGGGATGCTTGCCATATCCAGACATTTTGTTTATTATCGTGCTGTAAAAATAAAACAAAGTTCTGAATGACACTGCAAAAGTACAAATAAAATTTGAGAAACGCACTTTTGGAGACGTTTATTTTGGTAATGAAGCATTTTCTTATGATGTCTCAGGACTTTTTTTCTTGATGACATCTGTAACTTTCTGCGCCTTCCCAGGTCCGAAGGTGTAATAGATAGCCTCTTCCTCATCACATACCTCGCCTTGCGAATTGGCAAGGGTGAGATGGATGATAACAATAACGCAACTTATATGATGCAAGGAAGCAATTATAACGATGCAAGGAAGTAATTATAACGATGCAAGAAAGCCTCAGGGCAGCGCAATTTAATGCGTCTGCCCTGCCTAATATTTTACACCAAAAGATACAAGTTATCACATTATTATTATATATATATGCATCATCTTTCATGATAGCAAGAAACATCAATCCTACTCTGTTCGACCTCTCGGGAAGAAAAGTCCTTGTGCCACAAAAAGGACACATTTATATTATGGGCAACAAGAAAGTCGTATGGTAGGAACGTGTGTTTCGGATAAAATATAATAAAAGCCGCAGTTTGTAAACGCAAACTGTGGCTTTTTCGATTTTTTATTTTAAATAGGAAATAATTAGTGGGCAATCTGCTTGGTTTCAGATAAAAGTTGTATATTTGCAGTAGAATAGCAAAAGTATGGATTATGGTGGAAGAAATGAACGATAGAAGATTGCCTGTAGGCATCCAGTCTTTCCAAAAAATTAGGGAAGAGAATTTTTTGTATGTTGACAAGACCGATATTGTATGGAAACTTGCCAACAGGGGAAAAACATATAATTACCTGAGCCGTCCTCGTCGCTTTGGTAAGTCTGTGCTCGTGGATACTCTTCAAGCTTATTTTGAGGGAAAGAAGGAACTTTTTGAAGGCTTGAAAATCATGGATATGGAGAAGAACTGGACAGTTCGTCCTGTTATTCGACTTGATATGAGCCGAGGTGGTGCTACCGTTGTCGAACTTCGTGCCTATCTTAACCGCATCTTTGCCAAATATGAGAAAGTGTATGGTATCCAAAACATTGAAGGCGACTCGCTAGGTAATCGTTTTGATGCCATCATTACGACCGCTTACGGACAGACTGGTCAGCAGGTTGCCATCCTTATAGATGAATATGACGCTCCTCTTCAGCATTCTTGGAAGACACCAGAGCATGAAGGTTGTACAGCAGTCTACCGCAGTGTCTTTGCCATCTTGAAGGCGGATGATGAATACGAGAAGTTTGTCTTTATCACTGGCATTACTAAGTTTACGCAGATTTCCCTCTTCTCTGTGCTCAATAACCTCAGCAACATCAGTTTTGATGCTCCATACGCAGCCATTTGTGGTATTACCAAGCAGGAAATCACCGACAATTTTATGCCAGAGATAGAGGCGATGGGAGAGAATAATGGATGGACAGTAGATGAAACCGTCGAACAGCTGAAAGCCAATTATGATGGATATCATTTCAGCCGTAACAACATGGTGGATGTTTATAATCCATTCAGTCTCATCAACGCATTGGCTGATAGGGAGATAAGAAACTATTGGGCATCGTCGGGTGCCACCTCCTTATTGCCAAAGTTTGTGGATGATTTTGAGATTCGTTTGCAAGATTTCGACCATTGTGCTTTGTTGGGTAGGGTAGCAGAAACATCTGATGTAACTGGTGGCGGACCGGAGTTGTTCCTTTATCAGTCGGGCTATCTTACCATCAAGAGTTATGCGAATGGTGTCTATTTCCTAGGGTTTCCAAACTTTGAGGTAAGGCAGGCACTTAACGAGATGGTCTTGCCTGCACTTTCCATGCGTAGAGTGGGCAATCTGCAATCTACGCAAGCTTTTCTTAGTGCCTATTTAAGCACAGGCAATCTGCCTGAAGCCATGAAATGCCTCAAGGCTCTCATTGCCGATGTGCCATATAGTAACAAGAAACTTGCCTCTATGGATATGGAAGAGCGTTATCGTCTTGTCATCAGTACGATATTCAATGCCATCGGTTGCCGTGTAGAGGTGGAACATATGCTGTCTACTGGCAGAATCGACATGGTGGTAGAAATTTATAGCTATATCTATGTGTTGGAATTGAAACTCACCAAGAATGGCGGTCTTACTGCTGCTGAGAAGCAAATCCTGTCGAATCAATATGTCGAGCCATTCAAGGCTGATAAGCGAAATGTCGTGGCTCTTGCAGTGGAGCTGGATGATATGGGCAAGGGAATGGTTGATTGGAAGGAAGTGAAAGGTTGATAGATAAGACTTGATAAAAAGATACATGAACGTTTTTTATCCAATGAAACGTAATTTACAGATAAGTTTTAAAAGATAGATCATGATGGAACAGCAAGTAAAACGAGTACCTTATGGTGTGGCAGATTTTGCTACGGTAATAGAGCAGAATCAGTATTATGTGGATAAGACGATGTTTATCCCGGAGCTGGAGAAGCAGCCTAGCAATCTCTTCTTCATCCGTCCCCGTCGCTTTGGTAAGAGCATATTCTTGAGTATGCTCTATTCTTACTATGACTGTGCGCAGAGCCATAAGTTCCAGAGTCTTTTTGGAAATCTGTGGATAGGCCAGCATCCTACTCCTTTGCAGGGAAAGTATCAGGTGCTGTTCCTCGATTTCTCCCAGATTACGGGTAATATCGACAAGCTTGAGACTAAGTTTAATTCTTATCTCAGCATCAACCTCGATGCTTTTGTCCGTCAATACTCAGAATATTATCAGGCAGAGATGGAAGAAATCCTGGCGCAGGAAGATTTCGAGGAAAAGATGGAGCTGATATTCAAGGCAGCCAAAGCGCACCAGTATCATCTGTATCTCATCATCGATGAGTATGACAACTTCACGAATGTCATTCTCAATGAACGTGGTGAGAAAGTGTATCATGCAATTACCCATGCCGATGGCTTTTATCGTGATGTCTTCAAGAAGTTCAAGGGTAATTTTGAGCGTATCTTCATGATGGGTGTGAGCCCTGTAACCCTGGATGATGTGACGAGTGGCTTCAATATAGGTTGGAATATTTCTATCAAGCCAGAGTTTGATGAGATGCTGGGCTTCTCTACCACTGATGTGGTGGAGATGTTTACCTATTATAAGGAGCATGGAAGTATTCCTGCCGATAGTGATATTGATGCCATTGTCAACGATATGAAACCATGGTATGATAACTATTGCTTCGCTAAACAGGCATTGAAGAAAAAGACTCGTATGTTTAATTGTGATATGGTTCTATATTACCTTCGCAATTACATGGATGCCGGATGTCCGCCAGAAGAGATGATAGACCCGAATACCCGTACCGATTACGGCAAGATGAAGAAACTTTTGCAGTTTGACAAGTTGGATGGAGAGCGTAAGGGCATTATCCGCAAGATAGCAGAAGAGGAGCAGATTGTTACCCAGCTTTATGAGTCGTTTTCAGCGTATCAGATTCCAAAGGCAGAGATATTCCCAAGTCTTCTGTTCTATTATGGCATGTTGACGATTAAGGGAACTCGTGGCTCCAAGCTCATTCTGGGCATTCCGAACAATAATGTCCGCAAGCAGTATTATGGTTATCTGGAAGAGGAGTATCAGGCAAAGGCTTATGTGGATGTCAATCAGCTCACCGATTACTATTATGATATGGCATACGATGGTAAGTGGGAAGAAGGATTGCGCTTCATGGCAGATGCCTATGCCAAGGTTTCATCGGTGCGTGATGGCATTGAGGCTGAGCGAAACCTGCAGGGATTCTTCATGGCTTATCTGAATCTGAATGATTATTATATCACGGCTCCAGAGTTGGAGTTGAATCATGGTTATTGTGATTTCTTCCTTTTGCCAGACCTTACCCATTATGCCAGTCAGCATAGCTACATCCTGGAGTTGAAGGTTCTTTCTAAGAAAGATTTCTCTGCGATAGTTGAAGGTGAGTTTACGGAAGCTGGCAAGCCTATGACCAAGGCCGAGAAACAGTGGCGTGAGGCTGTAGAACAGATTCATCGATATGCTGAGGCTCCAAGGGTTGAGGCTTTGCGCCAAGGCACAAAACTCCATCTCATCATCATGCAGTTTGAGGGGTGGGAACTTAAACGGATGGAAGAAGTATGAAATTAATGAAAAGACTCTATATTATATTAATAGTATTACTTAGTAGTATGCTTCTTCTTCTGGATTCATGCACCCAGAAGAAGATGGTGATTGGTGTGTCGCAATGTTGCAGCGGAGTTTGGCGCGAGAAGGTGAATAATGAGATGCGACTGGCGCAGTATCAATATAAGAATGTGGATTTGCTGTTTACTACTGCAGAGAATGACGGGCAACGCCAGGCTCGCCAGATAGACAGTATGATAGCCAGGAAGGTAGATTTAATCGTGGTGGCTCCTGATAACGTGAATGATGTAACACCTGCCATCGAGCGAGCTTATCGTGCGCATATCCCGGTTATTCTCTTCGACAGAAAGGTAAAGACAACCCATTATACAGCTTCCATCGGTGGCGATAATGTAGAAGCGGGTAGGGAAGTAGCCCGCTTTTTGGCCAGGAAACTGGATGGAAAAGGTACCATTGTTGAGATTACGGGCTTGAAGGATGCTTCCCCTGTCATTGAGCGCCATCGTGGTTTCCACGAGGTGATGAAGAATTATCCGGGAATCAAGGTGGTTACCCTAGAAAGCAACTGGAAGATGGAGCGTGCCCAGGAGTTGATGAAGCAATATCTGGATAAGGGTGGACATGCGGATGGCGTGTTTGGACATAGCGACCTGGGAGCCATAGGAGCCTTTCTGGAAGCAGAGAGACGAGGCATTGATAAGCAGATGCTGATAGTAGGTATTGATGGATTGCCTGGAGAATGGGAAGGAGTGGATAGAGTGAAGAGAGGACAGTTTGCTGCTTCTTATGTCTATCCTACCCAGGGCGAAAAGATTATGGAATTGGCGATGAATATCCTTCAGGGTAAACCCTATAAGAAGGATAATGTGATGAAATCATTCCTTGCTACCCCGGAGAATTGCGATGCCATCGCCCTACAATATCAGGATTTGGAAGCCAAGATGAAGAATCTGGATCAGATTTCTGACAGTCTTGATTCTTATTCAGAGGTTTCCCGTATTCAGAAATGGATGATTATTGTTGCCATCGTCATCGTATTGGTTCTGCTCTTTGTCATCTACTATATATATAAGGTATATAGAAAGAAGTTGCAGAAACAGAAAGCCGTGGCTCGTGGATTCATCGAGAACAAGGAGGGCTGGGCTGCTGAACTGAATCATCTGGATGAGAGTGATCGTTACTTCATGGATCGTTTCAAGAAGAAGATCCTTGAGAATATGGGCAATGCTGATATGAAGATGGATGATTTGGGAGCCCAGATGCAGTTGAGCAAGGTGCAGCTCTATCGCAAGGTGAAGGCTATGACAGGAAAAACGCCTGCCGAGCTCCTGAAAGAGATGCGCCTGCAGAGAGCCTATACCCTCTTGCAGCAAACAGACAAGACAATCTCTGAAGTTTCGGCAGAAGTAGGCTTTGCGTTACCGGGCTATTTCTCTTCCTGTTTCAAGAAGCAGTTTGGAGTTCTTCCTACCGATTTTAGAAATGAACAGGCAT
>CAVBFV010000105.1:0-9445 GCA_963594575.1 Lachnospiraceae bacterium
CGATTCATCGATATGATATTTCTTTTCCTCCATATTTCTTTCGCTTTTAAAGTTCTACGATTCTTATGCAAAAGTACGAAGAAAGATTGGTATTCGCAAGAAAAATACTATAAAATTGCAGAGAATGCTGAATTTTAATGGATTATGCAGATTATATTGTATAAAAACCGACCCGGTATAAATTTTTCTTCTTAAAATCTTTGGAGTGTTAGCAATTATCTGTATCTTTGCACATGAAATATTTAAAATTTACAATTATGGCAACACAAGTGAAGCGCATGAACGAGCGGATGCAGCAAGAATTAGATAAGCTTTGGGAATCTGGCGAGCTGAGCGATGAAAAGTTGCAGGAAATGCAGTCAGAACATTTGCGCACGGCTTATAAATAATGCTTAAATAGACTGATTTTCAAATATGCGGGTGCCCAACAGATTGAGCATCCCGCATATTTGTTCAAGTACTATTCTTCCTCTCCTGATAGTCTAAACTCTATCTCGTAATTCTTGATAAAGTTAGTTTCTTCAGCAGTCAAACCATAAAGAGGACAAATCAAATCGTCTATCTTATCTATAATAGCCTTCGACTTACCTATCTTATATTCCTTATAAGAATCCACCTTATAAGTAGAGTCTCCCGAGGTTAGGCGCTTATTTGCATTCGCCTCTATATCGGCAAGATACTCCTTGTAAAGTTCATCCAACTTTTCTATCGTTTCATTAGATAATAGAGGAATCGGTGTATTCTCAATTTCATCACTCTTCCAATCCAAGTTGTTTGAATATATCTGATAGAACCAGAAAGATAGATTACTACTTAGAATACATCCTAAAGCATTGGCATATTTCTCATCCAAAACTATTGGTTTTTCTTTAGAAGAACCTGTAGAATAATTAGTTACTACCTTAAAATATCGTCCACCCGAAGTTCTATAATAGATATCAGAGCCCAAATTTCTCTCATAAAGTTTCAACTTATCACAACCAGACAACTTCTTCAATATGTCCTTTTCTATCTCCAAACTAATCTTTGGGATACGGCCAAATAACATCAAATTTTTAACTTCCACAAACTGAAGATGCTCTACCAACATCTGCAAATTGAAGTTCTTTCCTTTGCGATACATCTTTGTGGCATAGATACCGCTACAAGGCTTACCGGTTTTTCGGAAGGCCAAGATAGAAGTATTGACCATAGCATTCTTGAAAACCGGCTGCGGACGGACGGCGTATGAAGAGATATAAATATCATCACATTTACTCTTCAGTATATTGTGAACACCCGACAGGGAATCACTGGAAGTCAGAGAGATAGGTACAATCATCGTCATGCAGCCATTTACCCTCATGATGTTATATGCCAACTCAATAAACATGGTGTAGGTATCCATAGACCCTTTCTGGACTGTCAGTTTCTTATTGTTCTTGTCCTTTAGCGTCTGTGTAGTCTGATACAGTGATTTCAAAATTTTCTTCTGAACATCATCCAGTTTGGCACCATAAGGTGGATTTCCAATCACAATATCGAATCCACCATTTCCCCCAGCACGTTTGAAAACATCATTAAACCATGTATGCCATAAGAAGAAACAATTGTTGGCAGCAATATCCATATCGAAAAGTTTATCTCTCAAGGCCGGATTGTTAGATTCGATAAGTCCCTCAACAGCACCCGATATTTTACCACGCAATCTGATACGTTCCTCATGATTATTGGTTTCAAAATACTGGTCCAACCATTTTTTGATGAAAGTAGGATTGTTCGTTTTTTCTCTGAAAGTGATGGTATCTCCAACCTCGCCCACAATGCCACGTAAATCTACACCCTCATACCATTCAAACAAAGAGTTACCCTGCATAATCTTGAAATCCAAGTTTGGCAAAGTATGTGGGGTTTCTTCATCAACAACCAACGTGAGCCAAAAGCGGAGGCGAGCAATATCAACAGCACCTCGCTCATAATCTACTCCATAAATATTCTTCTGGATAATATGACGCTTAATATCGGCAGCATTACTGAAATTCTCGATAGCACCACGACAAAGGAACAGTTCTTTCAATAAGCCCATAGGAAATGCACCCGAACCGATGGCCGGATCACAGATCTTAACCTCTTTCAAACGATCATCAATGAACTGTGCAAAGTCAGACAGGTTTCCACCCAACAACTCCACATCATAATTTCTTACGAAATCAGCCACTTGTTGTTTCTTTGACTCATCTTCTATATCAGTAACAAGATAAGCCACCAACGACTGGCGGCACATATAGCGCACAATTTCCTTCGGTGTATAATATGCGCCCTTATCTTTGTTATCCTCCAAGAGGTTCTCGAAAATACGTCCCAGCATTTCAGGGTCTACACCCACCTGAGCATCATCTGGGTCATTCTCATCTATCGTGAAATTATATTGATGCAAGAACTCAAGTAAATTTTCAAAATACTCACTCGGAAACTTAGTGGCAACCTCATCAAGTGCATCCCGTTCAAAAAGTCCACCATTAAGATAAGGCACCTTTACTTTACTTCCTTCTGGTAATGCCACATGCGTATCAAAGAGGTCATCCTCTGCAGTACGGTCGGTATCCAAACCACCAGCGAACAAAGGTTCCAATACTTCGTCCAAGAAATTCTCTTTCTGTTTCTCCGAAGAATACTCAAATAGATGAAGCATGAATTCCACATCACCCTCACCCCATTTCTTATTCTCTGGTACACCCATCCAACCTTTCTTCTGCAAGAAATGAAGGAACACTATGCGTCCCATCATCTTTTTTACATAATCACGCACATGCTTGTCGTTCCGCCCAAAGTCTGCATACATCTGTTCGTGAGGTTCGTGTATCTTCTTCTCCTTCCATTTGCCACCACTTTTCACAAATCGCTTACCTGTTACGTATTGTACAAACTGCTCATAGAAATCCTTATACTTGCCAAAGAATTCATCAGAAAGAGCCTCTACATCGAAGGCTTCCTCGATATCTCGCAATTCGATTTCTCCCTCTTTGTCCATCAGTTTCTGAAAATTATCAGCCACAGTGCGACACGATTGCTTTGGTCCCAACATAAAGGTAAAACGCTTCTTGTCGGTTAACTCTTCATTACGTGCCTTACTGCAGAATGTGAATCGCCAATCCCAATTATCGGCATCCTCATAATGAAAAATCATGAAGGCACTGGAATATGTAGGCATAATGCGACGAATCATCTGCTGAATCCCCACCCTGTTCCGATTCATCAGCACGTGGCTCGACACGGTAATGTCGAAGATATTGATAGGATTGAAATCCACCAATATAGTCCCGACACAAACCACAGAAGAGATACCCGTACTATCGGCTAAAGGCTTCAGCTCAGGGCGCTCATCGAATACCGACTGGTCGTAGAGGTCTGAAAAGTTCTCTTCCCCAAAAATAGGGAATACGATGTTTTCAAGGAAGGAATCCCTACCTTGATATTTTTGTTGGAAATATTCTTTTAAATCAACCATATTACTCATCATTTATAGGTTCATTTATTTACTTTTGTATGTTACTCTATGGCGTTGTCAGCTATTTGCTCAATGCCATATACACTTCTGCCTTTCCATTACGAACCTGCACTCGTTCAACAATCTTCAGAATCTCGCGTTCCAGGATATCATCAATCTCATCCTGTTTCAACTCGAAAAGCGATGGTCCCGAATTACGGTTCTTATCCAATGCTATCACCTTATTAATAATGTCGATATTTCCATTGCTAATGAAATTAAAAGCATTGGCTAGTATCTTGCGAGAAGTCTTAGACAACGTTAACTCATTCTTCATTCGAGTGATAATTTCCTTGGCAAGTGTTGCCTTCTCTGAATTACGCACATGCAGATTCACATGATTCAGCGCTCTATTCACCTCCAACTCAGCAGCAGCCTTTCTTCTATCCCAATCATCAGGAAGCTGACACGTCTGCACGTCAGGATTGGTTCTGAACTCACAATACATGTCGATACCAGACAACAACTGGGCTTTTCCTTCTTTATCTACCTTGACGAACATGCCAGAAAGTCTTTTGTTTCTCACCAAGAAATAGCTATTACCTTCACCCGTAGGAATAGCCAGTTCTAGCCCACTCTCCTTTGCAACAATCTGTTCGAAGCGAAGAGGATTAGCAGCCTTATATTCCTTCAACTCACTGATATATTTCTCCATAGGAGATTCCTCTCCATTCACCTGGATATTGAGATCGTAATGCATCACTTCCTCATCAGATGTAAACACCTTACTGTCCTCGCCAAAGAGTGTATGGAAGGACTGGAGCTTGGTATAGGCTTTCTGCACTAGCTGTATCTGAGCATCGCCCTGTGCACTCGGCATGAAATTATATACATACACCGTATCTGCAGTGGAACCGATACGATTTACACGTCCAATACGCTGCATCAGTCGGGTTGCATTCCAAGGTGCATCATAGTTCAAGATGCAATTGGCACGATGTAGGTTGATACCCTCGGCAAGAACCTCGGTAGCAATAATTACCTGATAATCATCTTTCCAAGTTCCCTTGTAATTTGCATCAAAATTTTCTTGAATGGTCTGTTCCAAATCATCTCGGTTAGAAGCCTTTACAGCAAGCACACGAAGAGAAGGATTTGTTGTTTCCACAGCCAGTTTGATATTATCTACCGTATCTATCGCCTCACTGAAGATAACCAGTTTCTGAACTGGATTACGCTGCTTATCAAAGAGCACCCCGGTCAGGCACTTCTTAAAAGCCTCCAACTTAGGGTCATAGCTATAGGCATTCCAACGCTTACATAGGAATTCGATAATAGTCAAGTCCTTGCGCAGACACTCGATATATTTCTCATTGAAGGAATCACGAGTCAATTCTCTATTTCGTTTCTTATCGTTTTTGCCATTCTCGTCCAAACGCTTGATCTTCTTTCTCAAATCTTCCACACATTCAGCAAATGTGCAGAGTCTTTTTTCACGAGCCCACTTTTTCTCTCTGTCCAATTCTGCATTTACATTGATATCCGGACAGATAAAGATAGTATTTGCCTCCCACATTTCTATCATATTCTGGGTATATTGACGAAGATTGGCAAGTGAAGTCTTGAAAGCAGAAAAACTGCTCTCAATACGCTTCACCAGATTGGTTTGCATGATTTTAGCCAACTGGCGAGAATATCTGTCGGGATCTATATTACCACCCTTATAAAGAGCCTTAATATCAGAATCCAACAAGAACTCGATGGCTCGATACCGATAATATCCCAAACCCTTGCCCTTCATAAACTCTACCTTGATATTAGGTGCTATACAGTTCATCGTCTCGGCAAACAATTTTGCTAAACCATCCTCCATTTTATATTTCAGCATGTGCGGACCGCTTATCTCTGGAAATTTCAGACTACCACCATAATACCTCCTAATATCAGTACGAGTTCTGCGAACAAGAATATCCTCAAGAATATGATCACGAATATCTTGCGACAGTGCCTTCAAGTCATCTCTTCGCAAAGCCTTTTCCTCTGCGGTTAATTCTCTCACTTCTCCATCTTCATCTTTTGGCGCAGCAATCAACTCAGCATATTTCTTGTTAATGGCCGAGAAATACCCTTCCAAGTTTCCGCCCCTTGCCTTTTTCAAGGTGCTGTCTGTGTGATTACGTTCGAAAAGATAAATCTGATTTTGAAGATCTGCAGGTCGGTTGTTCTGAGGAGTCGCTGAAAGCAATCCGATATAAGGATAAAATCCTGTAGCAGAGCCAATGTCACCAATCAACTTATTTAAAGATTGATACATGGCAGTTTGACTATTACGAAACCTATGGCTCTCGTCGATAAGAATCATACCATAGTTTTTGAACTCCAAAGCTGAATCGAATTCGCCCGAATCTGCAGCATCATCTTCCACATCGGCAATATTACCTATGCTTCCCGTTGTGACAAACTCTACCAGGGGCATCATCTTATTGTCCTTACCCTGATCAAACTCGTCTAAAGTTTCCAGCCATGCAGAACGAATGGCTGGAGGGGTGATAACTAACACTTTTCGCTCACGTCCATCATCATCAGGCATGGTAAGAAAATGCTTGATAACTAATGCACCAACTATAGTCTTGCCTAATCCCACGACATCGGCAAGCATAAAGCCGCCATGTTCTCGCATGATGGAAAAGCACTGTTTTACGGCTTGAATCTGATAATCCAACGGATTGTATCGCTTAGGCAAATAGCTCTCTATCAACTGCTGCTGATTGAGATCAACAATATCACCAAACTTATAGTTGAGCAGTTTGATGTAAAGTTCATAAGGAGTAAGTGGAGTATCTTCTGGGAGACTCTGAGTAGTTTCTTCTTCCTCAGCCTTTTTATCTATTGGAGAACCTTGCAAAACTTCTTCCAAAAAATACTGATTCCATGATTCAGATAGTTTCCATTTCTCATCAAACCAGAAAACATGTCCTTTGGAATGAGAATATTCATTTGGTACAAGAGAAACCTTACCATTATCCCACTCAAGATAGTTCAGTTCAGAATTTCCCTGCAATCCCTTTTGAGTAAAGTTACTGCTGCCGATGATTCCCTTGGCAAAATTCTCACCTAAGAAAATATAGCATTTGGAATGAAAGAACTGCACATTTCCTTCATCATCTTTCTGATAGATGCGAATCTGCAATTTACTCTCAGCCTCATCATTCTTGCAATATTCTCTAATCAGGCGCACCACGCTTACATATTCATCCTTTACTTCCAGTTCGTGAATATCCCGCTTGATGTAATCTTGCGGAAATTTTGCATCCTTATGAAGTGGATTCTTCAATTGGTTCACTCTCGCCACTGGGTCTGCACCGATAAGCAATTGCACCTTCGTACCCCCTTTCTGCAAGAACTGCTCTAAGGTTTTGAATACAAGCGAAGTACCGGGAATATCCCAATAACCAGTGGCAATCTTTATAGTACGACAAGCGGGATGTGCAGTCAATACACTGATAGCATTGACCATATTAAGAGCATCATTAGAATTGTCGAGCAACAGACTATTGTCGATTTGATGTAGTTGTGAGTCCATAGGCAGCACGAAAAGTATCTAAGTCTCCATTGACTCCCCCAGAATGGAAAACAAAAAGCTGTTTTGTTTCTAAGATAAAAGAAATGGCGCAGGGAACCTATCGCTTACATCATCCTTGCCTATTGAGGTCGTAGGAAAAACCCTTTGTGTCAAGGATAAGAAGCCAATAGATACACCTACGCCAAATGGGTATATATATAAAGCACAGAGCATACCCTTCTTGACAAAAGGGTACACTCGTGCCAGTGTATATACACACAGCGGAGGCGTCTATCGTCATCATCCATCTGAACACAAGTTGAAGTTTCCTACGTTTCAATAGGTCAGAAGGAAAACGCTGATAAACGTCTTTCTCGTTATGTTAGGCCAAGCATGAGATTAGCGCAAGCAACGCATTTGCCTACAATCTGCATGAATGACAAATGCAAAGGTAATGAAAAGAATCGAAATGACAAAGAAAAACAGAAAAATATCTTCCAATATTTGGTTAATCTGCTTTTTTTTAGTACTTTTGTGCCATAAATAACAACACGTGACTCTATCCTCACCATATATAAAAAGAGGTATAGTTTCATCTAAAACATAGAGAATATGACAAAGCTCGAAAAACTATATGCAAGTATCAAAGGTCTTCAAGATCTTGGCTTGCCGCTAAACCAGGAAACCTTGAAGGCTGCTGATGAATTGGAAGAGCAACTCATCAAGGAAGAAATTCTCCCTGCCATGTCGCAAGACATTGAACCTTTACTATCCAAGATACAGCGTGAACTGGTGCTCGTAGTAGAGTACAAGCCTGGCTCCCCTATCAGCGTGGCATTGAGTCGTAAGACCAATATCTCGGAAATCATCAATGCCAAGAAACTGGAGATTGACCCAGAAGTATCTCATCGCGAAGGTATCCACCGCACACAGAAAATAGAACAAAAAGCGCCAAGAACAGGCATCTTGGTGCATACGTCCAACGGCACTACTATTCATGAGAAAGATGCAGCTTCTACTTTTACAGAAGCTATCAAGCAAGCTGGTATTCTCAATGTTCGCTCTCTTGGTTTAAAATATTGCGGTGTAAACATCGTCTCCACAACTAAGGACAAAAAATACGGAAAATCCCAACGTGAAGTTACTCCAGGACTATATGTCTTAACACATAGCAACACAAAAGATAAGAAGAAAATGCTTGATAAGATTTCTGTTGCCCTTAACCTAGGTTGGAAAATTGAAATCATATAAAAAGATTCCATCTTTTTGTAATTTCAGCAATTCTCCTAAAAAGTAATAAAATAAGCTAGACAGATTTTTTTAAGGCGGTCCAGAAAACGAAAAGTGGTCCAGAAAACTAGGAATGCCATTTTGCAAGTTATCGTCAACAATGGGAATAACAAAAGATACTTTACAAAAGCATCTCAATTCTCGAATTTGTGCAGCAATTTTTTATTCTTATCCTCGAAAAAGTGTATAATTTAACATTTGTTATCATCGAAAAAGTGTGTAATTTCCTTGTTTTTATCATCGAAAAAGTGTATCTTTACTGCATAAATATTTAAAATACAGATAGTTATGAAAAGAAAGATATACAAGCAGTTCCCGAATTTCAGAAAAATCAAGACAAAAAAACTCAATATTACTAGGTTTCAGACAAGCGAGTAAGACTTGGATTAAGCAACACCTAGGAGAAAAGGAATACAAAACCTGTACGCAAAGGTTGCAGGACTCTACGTGCCCGTTCCCTGGCCCTGTTCATCAAAGACAACCCAGGGCTTAAAGGATTACGCATCTCCATGAAAGGATACGTAGATCAAGACTGGATGGAAAATATCCCTCTCATTGCCATTGACACATATTTCGAGAGATAATATTAAAATGAGCAAAAGCAATCACGGAAATACTCTTCACTCTTCACCATCCCCTCGGAAACCCCGATAAACAGGGCGGTTGGCGGGGGTGAAGAGTTCTCGGCAGCTCTTCACCCACTCTTCACCACTCTTCACCCATTTGTTTTGGCTGATTTACTATCAGTTAGAAGGAAGGGAGCCAGAAATGTTACACTCACTTGAGACGGATTGCATTCTTGGTTGAGTAAAATCCGTTGAGCATAAAAAAGGTTTGGACATTTTTACGCCGAATTACAAATCTGCCAGAAGACAAATTGCCCAAAACGGACTGGCAGAAGGCGAAAAACTCCATAAACTACGCCTGAAGCGGCTTCAACTGGTCTTCTGTCAATCCAGTAGCCTGCATGATTTGTGACCAAGACATACCCATTGCCAACAAGTTACGAGCAACAGCCAAACCTTTAGACAGTTCACCTTCTGCACGACCTTCTGCACGACCTTTAGCAATTCCCTTTTCCTCGCCTTCAACATACGAGCCATAAAGACCGGAGTAGTAATCATCGG